>DASXMJ010000038.1 GCA_036495685.1 Candidatus Binataceae bacterium
CGGAATCCCCTCCCTTCAAAGCGGTTCAGAAGTGCCTGAGCAATAATGCTGAGGGCCGAATTGTCGCGACAAAGAAACAGGATATTGTAGCGAGGGTCGGGCTTCGAACGCTGGGAGCCAAGACTGCCGTGCGCCCTCACCCCGGCCTGATCGGATAGAGTTTCACTCTCGGGCATCTGCATCATTTTCGTCGTAGGCCGCGGTGTGAACACCAGACCGAGGAGACTAAAAAGCAAGCCACGTGCCTGCCGGGTCCAGCTCGGAATGGTTAGATTTGGGCCTCGGCGAGTTCATGAGGATACGTCGGATGTATCGGAACGATGCATCGAAACCATCATCGTGGCACTATCGCGCTTTTCAGCCTAGCCTCGCCGATAGTGCCGACTTGGCACAAAGCATGGATCAATAGGCGAATTGCAAAATTGGCGCAAATGACAGTGCCGTCGGAAGGGTCTTGGAAATGGCGGAGTATCAGGGCTACGAGATCATCAAAAATCCGGAAAGCGAAAAGTGGGAAGTGTTCTGGAAAGAAAAGAAAGTGAAAGGGGAGTTCCTCCGCGAGGCGGACGCCGAAGAGTGGATCGACGACCAATTTCCATCACATCGTTTCTGATCACCGCAGCGGATAGCGTTGGTTGTCATCGCGCCGACCCGCTATCTAGGAGGCATTCTTGAGTACTGGAGCTCTGGTATCGCTCCTAAATGATTTGCTGATACCGGAGTGGAGGCAAGGCAAGTGGCGACCGATGAAACAGACCGGCTTGGAGAAAAGCTCGGCGGCGTGAGCAGAGCGGCGCAGAACGAATGGGCTAGCAAAAGCGACAGAGCCTTGCTCGCCAGGCTGAAAAGGGCGAAGCAGGAAAGACTCGCAAAGGAAAAAGCCGAACGGCGCACGCCGCGAGCTTTCAATAGGGTTCTCTGTGCGATCGATTTCGGGCAGAGCTCGCTTAAGGCACTGGATCTGGCCGGCCGTATCGCGAGCGAAAATGATGCCGCACTCTATCTCCTGCATGTGTGCCCAACTGTCGCTGTTCCGCTGGTCGGTCCGATTACCGCGACGCCCGAGGTCGAAGCGAATGCGCGCAAGAAGCTTGGTGAAGCAGCCGGCAGGTATTTAGCCAAAATACCTCACGAACTATTGGTCGTGACCGGGGACCCCGCACGGCGAATCGTGGAGGTCCAGTCGGCCTTGCGCGCTGATCTTGTCGTGATGGGCACCTTCGCCCGTCGCGGAGTCCCGCGTTTCTTCCTGGGTAGCGTAGCCGATCGCGTGGTGCGCGCCGCCACCTGTCCGGTCCTCACCGTGAAAGGACGATAAATGCTGCGGTCCCATCGAGTGATTGCTTGGATACTGCCTCGATTGCTGCTTGCGGCGCTGATGTACACCTTCCTCACTCCGAACGCGGACGCCGCCAGCGCCGGCAAGCAGGACTTCGATGCGAACTGCGCTTCCTGTCACGGCTTCGACGGTAAAGGCCATGGACAGGCGCTCTACGTCATTCCGCAGGTAAAGCCGTCCGATCTGACCGTATTGACTAAAACCAACGGCGGCGTGTTCCCCACCGATCGGGTTTACAAGTCAATCGATGGTCGTAACGGAATCCCATCCCATGAACGTTTCGACATGCCTTTCTGGGGAACCACCTTCCAGCGCGAAGGGCAGGAATTTACTCCGACTAGCGAAGCAGCGGCGCGCGCGCGCATCATGAAGATCGTGGACTACATAAAATCGATCCAGGAAAAATAGAGCATTAAAACCGGCAGGTTATCGTTGGCCCCTTCGCCAGGTATCCTGACTTGCCGAAATACTACCCTCAGGCAACTTGCTCGCAGGCCGGGCATATCATCCGAGTCGCTCGCTCGAGAACAGCGATAGTTGGCTAGTGATCGGTGCGCCAGGTTTGGCGCGCGAAGACCGCCCCGCACCGCTCACATACAGCAGGCTCTTTTGAGGCGAGACGTCGTCTGCACACCCCGAAACTGGCTCGATCGGATACATCCCGCGAATTTGCCGGAGCCTGGGCCACGCGAACCGCGAAACTTCTTGATGGCATGGCAATCGCTATAGCGACAGACGGAGCAATTCGTCGGGAGATCTCAGGAGGTCCCCAATGTCTTATCCATTCAGAAGGATTTTGAGTCCGATAGACTTTGATGACAATTCGCTGGCTGCCCTGGATGTCGCGGCACAAATCGCGCGCGACAATGATGGGATGGTGCTGCTGTTGCACGTGGTGCCTATGATCATCGCTCCGACCGGGATGCCCATCTACGTCGATCTCTACAAGGGCCAGGAGGATGCTGCCCGCGAGAAGCTGAAGGAGATCGCCACCAAACGGCTCCGCGGGGTCAAGCACGAGCTTCTCACTCACATGGGTGAACCCGCCGGCTCCGTCCTGAGCGCCGCTCGACGTCATGCGGCTGACTTGATCGTGATGGCTACCCATGGACGGCGAGGGCTGTCCCGCGTAGTGCTCGGCAGCATCGCCGAGATGGTCTTGCGCAGTGCTCCCTGTCCGGTTCTGTGCGTGCGGCGCGGCGATGCCGACAAGAGCCAGGTAGCCCGCTGGATGAGCCCGAGCCCGGTAACGGTGGCCCCCGGGGAAAAGGTAGCCGCGGTCATAGTGCGCATGCAGCAAGGAAATTTCCGCTCGGCGCCGGTGGTCGAAAATGGCACACTGATGGGGCTGATTACCGATCGTGACATCCGCGGGCAGGTGGGGCGGGTCGATACTACCGAGGTAAGGGTCGCGATGAGCGAAAATCCGCCTACCGTGACTCCGACGACGCCGGTGCACGATGCCGCGCGGGTCCTCTTCGAGCAGAAAGTCGATGCGTTGCCGGTGGTGGAAAATGGACAGCTGGTCGGCGTGATCACCGACAGCGATATGCTGCGCGCATTTCTCGATCAAGACTAGCGTGGTGGAGGACCGAGGGACCAGCGTAGTCGACTGCCGATTAATCGATGCGATGCGGAGCCCGGAGTTCTACCCGGACCATCCTGCACAAATCGATTTCAAAAAGACCCACATGTCCTGGGTCTTCCTCGCGGGCGGCGAGGTCTACAAGGTCAAGAAACCGGTCAACTACGCTTTCGCCGACGCAACTAGCCTTGAGTCGCGCTATTTCCTCTGCCGTGAGGAGGTTCGGCTCAATCGCCGCCTCGCTCCCGGCACCTATTTGGGGATCGTGCCGATAGTGGAGTGCGGCACCCGCCTGGCGCTGGCCGACTATGCCGAGGTGCACAACCCAAACGTGCGAGAATACGCGGTCCGGATGCGCCGGCTTCCTGACGAGCGTATGCTCGACCATCTCCTCCGAATCGGCGAGGTGCGCCCGGACGCGATCGACAAAATTGCGCACCGTCTCGCCGAGTTTCATCGCACTGCTTCCATCGCGAACGGCGCGCGCTACGGTTCTGCAGCCGCCATCAGCCGTACGGTGTTGGGGAATCTCGATGAGTGCAGGCCGGCCATCGAGGCGACCGTCGAGGATCGTGGCTTCGATCCAATCCGAGACTACCTATCCGGGTTCATCTCGGCGCACCGCGAGCTGCTTGAGGACCGCGCGCTCCAAGGCCGAGTGTGCGAAGGACACGGCGACCTGCGCTGCGAGCACGTTTGCCTGACCGAAGAGATCGATATCTTCGATTGCGTCGAGTTCGATGAGAAGCTGCGCTACAGCGATGTGGCGTCAGATCTTGCGTTTCTGGCAATGGACCTCGATGCTTTCGGCGCTCCCCATCTCGCCGACGAGTTGATCCGCGCGTATTCGAAGGAGACCGACGATCCCGCACTCGCGACTCTGACTTCTTTCTATAAGTGCCACCGCGCTTGCATCCGCGGCAAGGTGGACTACCTGAAAAGTCTGAAGTCGGAGGTGTCCCCCGAGGAACAGGAGTGTGCTCGTGAGCGCGCCCGCGCAAAATTCTCCCTTGCCGCACGCTACGCGGCCAGCGCTAGACCTGCGCTGCTGGTGGTATGCGGTCTGGTCGCCTCTGGAAAATCGACCATGGCTGAAAGGCTCTGCCTGCGCACCGGATTCCAGGTTCTCAATTCGGATCGCGTTCGCAAGCAACTTGCGGGAATCCCGGAGACTCTTCACCGGCATGGCGAATATGGCGCCGGAATATACACTCCCGCCTTTGACACTCTCACTTATGAAACCCTGATCGAGCGAGCGCGACGGTGCCTTGCCGCCGGGCGCGGCGCAATTCTCGATGCCACTTTCAAGAGTCCTGCGACTAGATCGGCCGCGGTCGCGCTGGCCGCTGAGATGCATGTGCCCGTGCTATTCGTCGAATGTCGCGCTGACGAAAAGGAAACCCTTCGGCGCTTGCACGATCGCGCGGGCAATCGTGCCGAAGTATCAGATGCGACGGAGGAGATCCATGCCAGCCACAAGCTCGACTTCGTTTCGATAACCGAACTGCCGGCGCGCTGCCACCTGGTTGTCGACACCAGCAGCGAGGACCTCGAGTCCGCGATCAGGCGCTTCGAGGCCGCACTCTCTAACCCCATCTCTTGATTCCTTGGCGCGGGGTTGTGGGTGAAGTGCGCCGCTGCGCGCCATTGGCTCCACGCGCGCTTGCCACCAGGAAACGGCCGTAACCGCTGAACGGCTCAGCCAGACCGCACTAGCGAGCCGTCTGCGCAAGCGAACGCAAAACCCGGATCGCAAGCTCCCGATCCACTGGCCGCGAAAGATAGTATTGCACCCGACGGGATCGCACCCAGCGCTCGACTTCGAAACTGTGATTCGCTGCTATATGCGCAACCAGCGCACGAGGCGCCCACCGTTGCGCCTGGCCAAGCAACCATCCGCGGTTAGTCTCCTCGATCGCGTCATCGTCGACGACCACGATCTCGACTCCCGTCTCTCTGAGCTAAAGTCGCGCGTCGCTTGCTTCCACACACCGCAGCGTGCGCCATGCATCGCTCAGGCCGTCGATAATCAGGGCGAAAATCGTCTCGTCTCGGGAAAAAACCACTGCCGTTCGAGCGGATTCCTTTCGCACCGGAAAATCACGGGTGTGCCGCTGGTTCATGCGGTCGAGTCACAGCCGGTCCTTTGCTTGCCCCTTTCCGTCCTGTCTTCTCAAGAGGAAACCATGCCAGCTGGGGCCGGTCCCAAAAACTTTGAAAAACCATGGGACTCTGAGAGAAGTGGGATTTGTGCTAAGCGTGGTGCCTCCCTCCCGACACGAACCCTGGGCGGTGTGATTCCGTTGGGAGCAGTTACGGAACAGCCTGCTTGCCATGGAGTCGAAGCCAGCGTCCCCTGCATTTGAGGCACCGCCGAGGCAGGGCGGCCCGCGCCATTTTCATTTGCTCTGGGACACGGAACTCGAAGAGCTCCAGGCGGTTCTGCACTCCATTCGGAAGCATCGCTCCGACGTGCTCGAGAATTGGTACCAGCTGTACGAACTGCACTTCGCGGATAGCCGCAGCCTCAATCGTGCCGAGTTCATGGAGATCTTCGGCAGCGAGCTCGACTCCACCTTGCGCGATCTCCTCGCCAAAGATCTCGATCGGTTCGTCGCCGATGTGCGCCGAATTGGCGAGATGCTGGCAGAACGTGGCGTACCCTTTTCCGAGCTGATCGTGTCGATGCACCTGTTCGAGGAGAGTGCCGCCACCGCGTTTCCGTTGCTTCCTCCGCCTCTGCCGCGCATCTACCAGGCCTTCGACAAGCTGAGCCACATCCGGATGATCGCGCTGGCCGATACTTACTTCCGATCCAGGAGTGCGGTATCCAGCGCGCGAATCCAGGCCATGGAGCGCGAGGCCGGAACGCTGCCGCCCGCGGGGCGCAGCCATTTTCACGGCCTGGTCGGAGCCAGCGCGGCGATGCATCGCCTGTACGAGCGGATTGAGGCTGCCGGGTCAACCCGCGGCACTATCCTCATCGTCGGTGAAAGCGGAACCGGTAAGGAACTCGTCGCGCGTGCCATCCACGAATGCGGCAAAAATTCCGGCGCGCCCTTCATCGCGCTCAACTGCGCCGCCATCCCGAAGGATCTGATCGAGAGCGAGCTGTTCGGTTACAAACGCGGGGCTTTCAGCGGAGCCAACGTGGAGTACCTCGGGCTGTTCCGCGCCGCGGAAGGCGGTACCCTGTTTCTCGACGAAGTAACCGAAATGAGTCCTGCCACGCAGAGCAAGCTGCTGCGCGCTATTCAGGAACGTGCCGTGCGGCCGGTCGGTTCGACTCGGGAGATTCCCGTCGAGGTGCGCCTGGTGGCGTCGACCAATCGCGATCCAGAGGAGGCAGTGCGCAATGGTCAGCTACGCCAGGACCTCTATTATCGGCTGCAAGCGGGCGTGATAACCATTCCGCCCCTGCGCGATCGGCTGGAAGATGTGCCGCTGCTCGCCGAACACTTCGTCGACCTGTTCAACGCGCGTCAGACCAGGCTAACTCCGGTATCCGGCATCGACGAAGCAGCGCTGCGCGCGCTGTACCAGTACCGATGGCCTGGCAACGTTCGCGAGCTTTCCAATGCGATCGAGGGCGCCTTCACTTTCGGTCGCTCTTCCCTGATCCGCCTCGAAGATCTGCCGCCTGCGCTGACCGGAGGCGTGGTCGCCGATCGCACGATCTCGGAGGCGAGTTTTCCGATCGGTACGTTCGCGGATAGTGAACGCGTAATTATTCGCCGCGCGCTCGAAGCGACCGGCGGCAACAAGGTCCAAGCCGCCAAGCTGCTGAAAATCTCGCGCAAGAAACTTTACGCAAAAATCGCTAAGTACTCACTGGAGTAAGCAGCGGCGCACCTGCCCGGCGCTGGTTGTGCGCGAGATACAGCCGACTTAAAAAGGGGGGCAGGCAACTGCCGCCGCAACGAGCTACCATCAAGCCCTGATATGCCAGGCAAATCGTCCCCCGCTTGCGATGTCCTGATTGTGGGCGCCGGCAATGCCGCCCTCTGTGCCGCGCTGGCCGCGCGCGAGCAGGGCGCCCGAGTCATCGTTCTGGAGCGAGCGCCCGAAAAGGAACGCGGAGGCAACACCGCCTTCACCGCCGGCGGATTTCGCGTCGCCTACAACGATCTCGACCAGTTGATCAAACTGATGCCGGACCTCTCCGATGAGGAAAAGCGCAACACCGAGTTCGGCACCTATACCGAGGACCAGTACTTCGAGGACATCGGTCGCGTCACCGAATACCGCGCCAATCCCGATCTGGTTGAACTGCTCGTGCGTCGCAGCCACCCTACGCTGTTCTGGATGCGCACCAAAGGCGTGCGCTGGGTCCCCATGTACGGTCGCCAGGCTTTTAGGGTCGACGGCCGTTTCAAATTCTGGGGCGGCCTAACGGTTGAGGCGTGGGGCGGAGGTCGCGGCCTCATCGACACGCTTCACGAAGCCGCGCGCCGCGAGAAGGTGGAAGTACGCTACGGCGCGCGGGCGCTCGCTCTGCTTGCCGATGACACCGGTGTTCACGGCGCACGCGTCCGCGAAAACGGCAAGACCATAGACGTGACCGCCCACGCGGTCGTGTTAGCTAGCGGTGGCTTCGAAGCGAATGCGGAGTGGCGGGCACGTTACCTTGGGCCAAACTGGGATCTCGCCCGAGTGCGCGGGACCCGCTTCAACACCGGCGACGGAATTCGGATGGCGCTCGACGCGGGCGCGATGCCCTATGGACACTGGTCCGGATGCCACGCCGTCGGATGGGATCGCAACGCTCCCGAATTCGGCGACCTCGCGGTTGGCGACGGCTTTCAGAAGCACAGCTATCCGCTCGGCATCATGCTCAACGCTCGAGGCTGCCGGTTCGTCGATGAAGGCGCGGACTTCCGCAACTACACCTACGCAAAATACGGGCGTGCAATTCTCGAACAACCGGGACAATTCGCCTGGCAGATCTTCGACAAAAAGGTTGCGCATCTCCTGCGTGACGAATATCGAATCCGACAAGTGACCAAGGTTAGCGCCGAGCGCCTCGAGGAGCTGGTCCGTAAACTCGAGGACGTCGATGCCGGAGCCGCGCTCGCCGAGATCGGTGCCTTTAATCAAGCTGTCGACCGCACCATTCCGTTCAATCCCAACGTAAAGGACGGGCGATGCACCCGCGGCCTCGCCGTAGCGAAGAGCAACTGGGCCAACCCGATCGACGAGCCCCCCTTCATGGCCTTTGCGGTAACTTGTGGTATCACCTTCACCTTCGGCGGGCTGAAAATCACACGCGAAGGCGAGGTAGTAGACACCGAAGGCGACCCCATCTCCGGCCTGTACGCAGCCGGGGAACTCGTCGGCGGCCTCTTCTATTTCAACTACGCGGGGGGTTCCGGCCTGATGGCTGGAGCGGTATTCGGCAAACTCGCCGGCACCAGTTCGGCGCTATATGCAGCAGGGCGGGGCACTGGCTGATTTGAGTTTTGCAGGTCTCGGGAAATCGGAGCGGCACCGCCCCGGAAGCCCCGCCGCCAAGGCCATTTGAACCTGCTTTGTGAACTGGTGCCGGGGCTTCTAGCCGAGGGTCCGGCTCGTCTCATCCCGGAATCAAAGCAGCGCGCGTGACTTCCTTGCGTTCGCTCTTGTCCAACGCCTCCGCCGCCTTGGCAAGCGGAAATTTCGCATCGCACAGGTCCAGGTACGGATAGCGCTCGATGTGCTGGGCCAGGAAATCGAGCGACCTCTTCAAATAATGCGGGGGATAGGTCGCGATGCCGTGAATCTCGATTGATTTGAAGGTCACCATCGAGGGTGCAATAGGTGCGGTCATCCCTCCCGAGATATTTCCGAGTTCCAGTAGTCGGCCGCCATTGCGCACGAAGCCGACCGCATCGATGAATGCCTCCGGAATTCCCGCGACTTCCAGCACCACGTCCGGCCCGCCGCCGCCGGTAAGCTCGCGGACCCGCGTCTGACGCGACTTGAAATCGGGAAATTTTCGCAGGTCGATCACTTCGTCCGCGCCGAACCGCTTGGCCTGCGAGAGCCGCAACTCGACCCCGTCTATCGCGGTCACCCTCGCACCGCGCGCCTTCGCGATCGCCATGGCATGCAGCCCGAGCCCGCCGGCCCCGAGCACCAGCAGCTTCTCCCCGTAGGACAACCGTCCGCGATCGAGTGCCCAGTAAACTTGTGACATCGCGCAGTTCGCCGAAGCGGCGATCAAATCCGGCACGTTGTCCGGAATCTTGTAGAAGTGCTGGTCCGGCTTGACGAAATAATGAGTGGCGAAGGTGGCGGTGAAGTGGGGCGGTTTGTCGGGATGGGACGCGCCCATCACGCGGTTGAGACATCCGGCCTGGTTCCCCGCCACACAGTTCTCGCAACGATTGCACACCGTGTAGTAGACCGGTGCGATCCGGTCGCCTTCCTTGACCGCAACCCCTGCCCAGTCTTTGGTCGTTCCCGGCCCGAGCGAGTGAATCGCTCCGGCCATCTCGTGCCCGGGCATGATCCCGCGGCGTCCGAACTCGCCCTTCCACATGTGCACTTCAGACCCGCACACATTGGTCTGCGTGACCCGCGCCACCAGCCCGCCGGGCACCGGTTCCGGAACTTCATACTCGAAGAATTCGATCTTGTGTCCTTCGGGAATAAAACCGATGGCACCTTTCATGACAATCCACCTCGTCCTGCGCTGACCCTACGAAAAACCCGCTCCCCGCGGCAAGCGGCGCCGCTCTAAATCTGTGTCGAAGGTGCACTTCCAAAATCGCCAAACTCTGCGATTTGTTCTTCGCATTCACCACGCCGCTTAAAAAGCCATCCGCGGGTATCGCGGCGTGGGTTCGAGCACTGGCACTCAACGCACTGGGAGACTTACAATCCTGCCACAACGCGGGGAGGTTGGAACATGGATCGACATCCATCCGCGAGAGCGATTCACGATCGTCTCGGACATCCGGTCATTGATGCGGACGGTCATTACGTCGAGTTCGGTCCGTCGATTCTCGAATACCTGAGGGAGGTCGCCGGGGAACGCGTCGCCGACGCGTTCAAGCGGCCCAACGACTGGGTGGGCAACACCATCCGGATGACCCCCGCGGAGCGCCGCGAAGCGGGCATTGCGCAGGAAGCATTCTGGGTCATCCCCGCAAAGAACGCGCTCGATCGCGCGACCGCCATGCTGCCGCGACTTCTCTATGAGCGCCTCGATGAACTCGGCTTCGACTTTACCGTGCTCTACCCGTCGGCGGGTCTGCTGATCACTCCGATCGAAGACGAAGAGCTACGCCGGGCAACCTGCCGGGCCTTCAACCGCTATGTCGCCGATCAGTATCGCGCCTACGCGGATCGGATCACGCCCGCCGCGGTCATCCCCATGTACACACCCGCCGAGGCGATCGAGGAACTTGAGTACGCGGTCGGAACGCTCGGACTCAAGGCCGCGATGCTGGGTCATCCGATTCGACGTCCTATTGCCGACGTGCAGCGCAAACAGCCGGACGCAGTCCGTTGGGCGCGATGGATCGACACCTTCGGAATCGACAGCGCCTACGACTACGACCCGGTCTGGGAGAAGTGCCTCGAGTTGCGAGTCGCGCCCTCTTTTCATGCGGGGTCGCGCAGCTTTGGCTACCGCGCATCCCCCAGCAATTTCACCTACAACCACATCGGCCATTTCGCCGCCGCGCTCGAAGCACTCTGCAAGTCGATTTTCCTGGCCGGAGTAACGCGCAGATTTCCGCAGCTTCAGCTCGCGTTTCTCGAAGGCGGTGTCGCCTGGGCCTGCGCGCTGTACAGCGACCTGATCGGACATTGGAAAAAACGCAACCGCGCCGCGCTCGAGGAAGTTAACCCGGCCAACCTGGACCGCGCCGTGTTCCGAGATTTGATCGAGCGTTATGGCGGCAAACAGCTCGCGGATCGTTACGCCGCCAACGATGTGAAGCTCGAGGCTTTTGACACGCCGCGCCCACCCACCGCGCAGGAGTTGGATGACTTCGCGGCCTGTGACATCAAGCGTGGCGAAGAGATTCGGGATCTTTTTACCCGCAATTTCTACTTCGGCTGCGAAGCCGACGATCCGCTCAACGCGTGGGCGACCCGCGCGAGGGACAATCCGTACGGCGCGAGGCTCAAGACCCTGCTCGGTTCGGATATTGGCCATTTCGATGTGGTGAACATGGCCGAGGTCTTGGGCGAAGCGTATGAGCTCGTCGAGGACGGGCTGGTCAGCGAAACGGATCTGCGCGACTTCCTGTTTACCAATCCGGTGCAATTCTTCTGCGGGGCAAACCCGCATTTTTTCAAAGGCACTGTGGTGGAAGGGGCGGTACGGGACCTCCTCGCGACACCCGCTCCAGAGGCCAAAGCATCACTGTAGTGGACCGCCCGCGCGGGTGAATGAGGGCTATCGATGCCGAAATATTTCCTCTTCGAAAAGAGCGGAGTCATAACCACCATCACCTTCAACCGTCCGGAGCGGCGCAATTGCCTGGACAACGAAGTGATCCTCGAGCTGGAACGACTGATTTACGAGGTTCGCGACGATCGCGAGACCCGCGCGCTGATCGTGACCGGGACCGGCAACGCCTTTTCAGCGGGCGCGGACCTATCCGCGATCAGAGGCACCGAAGATCCGGATCAGCGTGCCGTGCTCGCCAAGGAAAGAGCAGGGCGGCGCCTCCCGCGTCTTATTGGCCGGGTGTTCGAAGGGATTGCCCACCTGGAGTGCGCCACCATCGCGGCGGTCAACGGATACGCGGTCGGAGGAGGATGGTCGATCGCGCTCGCGTTCGATTTCTGCCTCGCCGTGGAGAACGCGGAGTTCTGGGTGCCGGAAGTAGACATGGGGGTTGCCTATCGGGGCGCGCCTGCACAATTGATGGCTGCAAGCATGGGCCCCTGGCGTGCGCGCGAAGCAATCCTCGAGTGCCGCCATTACAAAGCCGAAGAACTGCTCGCGATGGGTGTGATAAACCGGGTGGTAAAGCCCCCGGCGCTGCTGGCCACGGCGCGTGAGCTCGCAGAGTCACTCGCGAAAAAGTCGGCGACCGCGATCGCGCAATCAAAACGCGACATCAACGATTTCTTCTTCGGCAGTCGCCTGTACTGAGACTCCGGAAAGTATTCTGAGATCCCGGGCTTCCGACCAGGTGCTACAACTCGCCCGTACGAAAAAAGGGCCGGAGCGGACTTTCTCCGCGCCGGCCCCCGTCCGCGAGCTGTGTTTTTTTAATTAACCGCCATCCGTGCCAGTCGCTTCACCTCGAGCTTGAACACGCGCGCCGCATTCAACCCAAGAATCTGTGCACGCTCGTCCTCACTTAGGTGGGCCATTTGCCGTTCGATGGCTTCGGCCGAATGCGGCCAGGAACCCTCGTGATGCGGATAGTCATTGGCCCACAGAAAATTTCTGCAGAGGTCGTACTTCTGTGCGAGGTCGAGTCCCGGAGGGTCTTCCTGAAATGACGCAAAACCGTTGGACCGGAAATACTCGCTCGGCAGCTTCTTCAACTTCGGGAACACCCACATGTGATGCTTATGGTACGCCTCATCCATCGCCTGCATCGCCCACGGAACCCATCCGATTCCCGCTTCGATGGAGCCAAACCGCAGCCGCGGGAATTTTTCGACGACGCCCGAGGCGCACAGATTCGCGATTGGTTCGATGGTCGGCGCCAACGAGTGCGAGACATAGTTGATGACCGCGCCGCCGTCTTTGCGTGCCGCCCGTGGATCTCGTCCGGTCGAGACGTGGAAAGTGACCGCCAAGTCGCAATCCTGGATTACCGCCCACAGCGGGTCGAAGCTTTTCATGTTGTAGTTCGGATGGCGTGCGTCGTGGGCCCCGAAAATCGGCTTGCAGGGCAGGGTCAATCCGCGAAATCCCATCTTGGCGACGCGCTTGACCTCTTCGATCGATCCCTCGAGGTCGCCGGTCGCCAGCGCCGCCATCGGCACCAGCCGATCCCGATAAGGTCCGTACGACTCGGCCGCCCAGTCGTTGTAGATGCGGCATTGTGCCTGCGCGAACAGCGGGTCGGGCGTCGCCCACATCGTGAGTCCCTTGTTTGGAAAAATGACTTCCGCGTCTACCCCATCGCGATCGTGATCGAGCAGCCGTTGTTCCGGAGTGGCGCCGGCCTTACCGCGAATCTGATCTTCGCCCTGCAGATTGCTGTCGAGTAGCCGCGACCGTGCCCAGCCCTCGGAAATTTGCCACTTCACCCCATCGGCATCGACTTCGACCCGCGGCAAGCGGTCTCTGTACTTTTTGTCTATTCGATCGACCCAAAGATTGGCCGGCTCGTTGGCGTGGCAATCCGCCGACACCATGAAAAATTTGTTCGGATCATCCGGACGCGCGGTGCGCTTCCATCCTGAATGTCCGGGCGTGCTGAGCCTCCATCGATTGGGCTCATCGATCTGGTGCATGAGTGGTTCGCTCATCGCTTAACCCCCGAATGGTATGATCAACAAGACGATCACAATTGTAGTTGATTTTAGGACTGCAGTGCACTCGCCGTCAAAGAACCCGGAAGGTGGCCCGAGTCAGCCGGCCACCCTTTGAGTGGGGCGCCGGTCGATATGCTAGGTTGAGCGCGACGGGCGAGGGCATCATGTTCAAAGTCGAGCGCGAAATCCCGAACCGGATCGCTCCTACCGAAAACCTTTTCCTACGCGGCATGTTTGCTCCTACCTCGCGCGAAATCACCGCAGACAATCTCCAAGTCGAGGGCGAGATTCCGCGGGACCTGTTTGGGATCTATCTGCGCAACGGGCCCAACCCGATTTTCCAGCCGCGCGACCGCTACCATTGGTTCGACGGCGACGGGATGATTCACGCGATCGAATTTCGCGAGGGCAGGGCGACCTACCGCAACCGGTGGATCACCACCGAGGGGTTCCTGGCCGAACAGCAAGCGCAGCGCGCGATTTGGCCGGGGCTGATGGACAAGCCGGATCGCTACGTGCCGCGGGGCGCGGGTTCCGACGGATGGCTCAAGGATACCGCGAACACCGATTTGATATTTCACAATGGTTACGCACTCGCGTTGTGGTACCAGTGCGGGGTGCCCTACAAGATCGAGGCGCGCACCCTGCAGACCCTCGGCATCGAAAACTTCCGCGGCGCCCTGAAGCGGACCGTGTCCGCACACGCCAAGGTCGACCCGGTCACCGGGGAACTGCTGTTTTTCGATTACTCGACCAAGCCGCCGCTGATGACCTACAACGTGGTGTCGGCCAGCGGTGAATTGAAACATCACATTCCCATCGAGGTGCCGGGTCCGCGATTGCCGCATGACATGGCATTCACGCCGCACTACTCGGTGTTGATGGATTTGCCGCTCTTCTGGGATCCCGACCTTCTCGCCCGCGGTATCCACAAAGTCAGCTATTTCCCCCACTTGCCAAGCCGCTTCGCGATCGTCCCGCGCTATGGAGACGCCGGGGAAGTCCGATGGTTCGAGACCTCGCCCTGCTACATTTACCACGTGGTCAACGCGTGGGAGGACGGCGACGAGATCGTGATGGATGCGTGCCGCGTCATCGGTCCCGAGCCCAAGAGTGCCAGGGGCGAAGGCGAGTTGGCGCGCATGCGAGCATTCCTGCGACTGGAAGCGGAGCTATATCGATGGCGCTTTAACCTCGCGACCGGCGTGGCCCGCGAAGAGCGTCTGGACGATCAGCGAACCGAATGGCCGACCATCCATCGCGGGAAAATGGGTCGACGGACGCGCTATGCGTATAGTTCTTTGGTTCCGCATTTTGAGGGACTGGTCAAGTACGACCTGGAGCGCAACACCAGCGAGAGGTACCTGTTTGGCCCCGGCCGTGCGGCTAACGAGTGCCCGTTCGCGCCTCGCCTGGGCGCAGCCGATGAAGACGACGGCTACCTCGTCGCCTTCGTTTCAGATGCGAACGGCGGCGATCAGGGCGAAGTGGTAATCCTCAACGCGAAGGACATCGCCGCAGGACCGATCGGACGACTCAAAATTCCGCAGCGTGTTCCAGTCGGGTTCCACGCCCTATGGATTCCCGGCGAGCAGCTGCCGGCCTAGTCCGCCGCTTTCGTTTCGGTGGAGGAGAGAGCAGCGGTTCACTCCGTCGCGGAGCTGGCTGGTCTATAGGTTGGGGTCTTGCTCTTCGAACGTGAGGCTCAGCGCGGCGATACCAAAGCCAAGGTAAAGACCGGTGTCGCCCTCGATGCTTACTGGCTGCAAGGCAATCGACTTGTCAAATCCTCCGAGCAGCACATTTACTCCCGCTCCGATTCCAAACGCCGCCTGCGCGGTGCCCCCGAAATAGTTGCCGGCGAGGGCTCCGGAGCTCGGTACGCTGCTCGGCGCGACCACCGCCCACACCAAAACGATGGGAGCCAGATAGCCGATGTCGATTCCGATCTTTGAGATGGTGCCGGAATACTTTTCGATGTTACCCCCGGCGGGGTGATACTCACATTGCGCCGTCCGTGATGAGCCCACGATCCATCCGAAACCCCGCGCCACGTGGCAGGTCAGAAGCCCGGTCTTGGTGGTGAGACCCTGCCCCCGCGCCGGGCTTGAAGTCGCCGCGGCCAACAGCAAACTCGCCACTACCACCAACCCCGCTCTCTTGCTCATTGGTATCACGGAAAGATCGGTGTCCTCCCGCCCCGTCGTACGGGGACGCGCAAGATGTATCCTGCGCCGGCAGCTGACTCAAGTCGATTTAGCTGGAGTGCCTCCGCCATGCGGTTCGGTGCAGGTCACGTTGATCGCCGGCGCAGCATGCGCTTTACCGTGCACGCCATGATCTCCTCGCCCCGCTGATTTATCACCGAATGCGCGAACGTCACGATACCCCGGTCCGGTTTGCTGGTCTGCGCCGCGTCGACGACGCTGACCCGAACATGGATCGTGTCACCGGCCATCAGCGGCCGCTGGAAGCTCATCTTCTCGACTGACAGCAACGCGAGCCCGACCCGATGAATGCATCCGGTCAGGATGATCAATCCCTCCGAGAGCGCGAAGGTCATCGCTCCCGGCGCGATACGCGCCGGATAGGGGCCCGACTTGGCCATGTACTCACGGTCGATGAAGAGCTCCTCGAAGAACCCGCCAAGTCCCACGAACTGCGCTATCTCGGCCTCACCGATGGTGCGCCCCATAGTCTCGAGCGTCTCGCCCACCTTCCAGTCATCAAAGAACTTCGCTTCCATTCCTTTCTACCAAGGCACGCATGACCAGCTTGCATTTGGCCGTGCGCACGTCAGTGCAGAAATAAGGAGACTTCCGGATCAGCGAACCTCGGCGCCCGTGCCGACCCTCAAGCCATGGCCGCGGTTCGAAATTCCCGGTTCCTACTGCGCCATGAAGCCGCCGTCGACCGGCATAGGCACGCCGGTAACGTATGATGCTCGATCGGAGCATAGCCACGCGACCGTTTCGGCGATCTCCTCGGCCTCACCCAGCCTCTTCAGAGGACCGCCGCGAGCAAAACGCTGCTCGGCATCTGGCCGCTCGCCCAGCAGCCGCGCCATCATCGGCGTGCGGATCGGGCCCGGGCATACCGCGTTCACGCGAATTCGTTCGCGACCGTATTCGACTGCGGCCGCTTTGGTCAGTCCCGCGACACCGTGCTTCGCGGCCACGTAGGCGGGCATCCCGCGGACCCCCGCCAGGCCCGCGCCCGATGAAGTGTTCACGATCGCGCCGCCGTGACCCTGCTTGAGCATCTGCTCGATTTCCGCTTTCATGCAGTGCCACACGCCGGTGAGGTCGACCGCGATCACCTTGTTCCAGTTCTCCTGGGTGCATTCGTGGGTCACGGCGGAGGCGCCTTCGATTCCCGCATTGTTGAAGGCACAGTCCACCCGTCCGTAGGACGCGACTGCTTTGGTCACTATCGATTTGGCATCCTCCCACTTGGAAACGTCGGCCTTGATGAAAACGGCTTCGGCGTTAAGGTCCTGCACCACGCGCAGAGTTTCAGTGCCGCCTTCTTCGATCCAATCGGCCAGCACCAGCTTCGCGTGTTCGCGCGCGAAGACCCGCGCTGCCGCGCGGCCGATTCCGGAGCCCGCGCCGGTAATGATTGCGACCTTTCCCTCGAGTATTGCACTCATCGGTTTACACCCCCTGATCTTCTCTGGCTCCGTGGTCTCGCGCTCGACTGCTAGTTGCGGTCGGCGTCCAAAGCCGGGCCCACGCTGGTGAAGGTCCGCGATCCGAACTTCCATCCGTCGCTGGTCTTCACGTATTCGTCTTCGTAGTAGCCCGAGCCGATCCAGTCCATATTTCGCGAGAAGCTGCGCAGCTCGACGTAGCAGCGGCCCACGCCGCTTTTCGGCCCGGTCAGATCGACTACGTGATTGTGGATATAGGGCCGCGGGTTCACGTTGCTCAGCGCACCCTCGTACATTTTCTTGAGCTCCGCGCGTCCCTTCTGCGTCACCGTTCGCTTGTGACCCTTCACCGTGAAGCTGCCGTCCTCCGCAAACAGTTTGACGATTCCCGCCATATCGTTGCGCCATACGCAATCGCAATAGCGGACCGGCAATTCGCGAATCGCTTCGCGGTCCAGAAGTTCGCTCAACAGCTCATCGTTGTTTTTCATTGGTTTTTCCTCCAATGGTTCATAGGTTGGAATCGAAGCTGCGCTCATTTCACTGGTGCGCGGCGGGATTGTAGCATCGGACCGGCAAAAACGGGCACCGCCCCGACCATGGTGTTTTATGGCTAACCAGACCTGGATCGAAGTCGCCCTCAATGGAGCGTGGACCCGGCGGGCGCAACCGCGAATTCCGGTTACCGCCGACGAGATCGTGCGCGAGGGGATCGATTGTGTCCGCTCAGGTGCGGCGATCGTGCACGCGCATACCCTCGACCCGCAGACCGGCCGTCAGAACAACGACATCGAAAACTGTACCGCCTTCATCTCCGGCATCAGGACGCAGGTCGATGCAATCGTCTACCCTACAGCGGTTCCCCCGCCGCATTGCACCGACTGGCGGCAACGCTACGAAACCATCGTCGAACTGGCGAGGCGCGGTCTAGCGGAGTGGGGCTTTATCGATCCAGGCTCCGTCAACCTCTGGCGCGCCGATACTCCAGCCGCCTCCGCGTACGGCGACGATCGCGCGATTTATACGAATTCACCGGGCTTCGTCGAATACGCCATGCAGCTCGCGGAAAACCATCGGTTCCATCCCGCCTTTGCCTGCTACGAGCCCGGATTCGTGCGCCACGGCGCAATGCTCCATCGCCGGCATCCGCGCACCCCGGTGCCGATCTACCGCTTCATGTTGTCTTCCTCGTGGACCTTCAGTTTCCCGCCCGAGGTTTGGGCCCTGGAAGCATATGTGAAGCTCGTGGAGCAGGCCGCGCCCGGCGCGCCCTGGATGGTGGCCGGGCTCGGCGTCGACGTGCTCCCCCTGATACCTGCGGTGGTCGCGATGGGTGGTCACGTCCGTGTTGGCCTCGAGGATGCGCCGTATGGTTCCGCGCGCTCCAACGTGGAGTTGGTAGACGCCGCCGTCACCGCCATCCAGAGGGCCGGTAGCGAGCCGGCAACCGCCGCCGAGGTGCGCAAGACGTTGGCTCTCTGCAAGCCTCCGTCCGCTTGAGAGAGCCTTTGGCCTCCGCTACTAGAGTCATGGGAGACAGATGAAATGAGCGGACTTTATTTTGACGAGTTCAAGGTCGGCCAGGTATTCCACCACGCCATCACCCGCACCGTTACGGAAACCGACAATTTGCTCTTCACCACGCTGACCCACAATCCCCAGCCGCTGCATCTCGATGTGGAGTTCGTCAAGCAGACGGAGTTCGGACAGCGGCTGGTCAACAGCATCTTTACACTCGGCCTAATGATCGGGGTTTCGGTCGGCGATACCACCTTAGGTACCACGATAGCGAACCTTGGCATGACCGATGTGCGCTTCACCCACCCAGTCTTCATCGGCGATACCCTGCGCTCGCAAAGCACGGTGCTGGAGATGCGCCCCAGCAAGTCACGGCCCGATGCCGGCGTCGTGGTCTTTGAGCATAAGTGCCTTAACCAGCGCGATGAGGAAGTGGGCTACTGCAAGCGATCGGCGCTGATGCACAGGAGGACGAAGTAGGTTCATCATGCGTTCGTTACTGTTCGTTCCCGGAGACAGCGAGCGCAAGCTCGCCAAGGGCGAGACCGTGGGCGCCGATGCACTGGTGCTTGACCTGGAGGACTCGGTTTCCGCCGACCGAATCGAGATCGCGCGCGCGATGGTACGCGACTTCCTACAGGGCCATCGCGATCGCTCGAGGACTCGTCTGTGGGTACGGGTGAATCCTCTCTCCACCGAAAAGGCGCTCCCCGACCTCGCCGCGATAGTCGCAGGCGCGCCCGATGGAGTCTTGCTACCCAAGGTCAATAGTGCTGCCGAGCTGGCTCTGCTCGATAACTATCTGACCGCACTTGAGGTTCGTGAAGGCGTTGCGCGCGGCTCGATCCGAGTCTTGCTGGTGGCGACCGAGACCGCTCGCTCGATGTTCAATCTCGGAGGTTTCGGTGGGATAACGCCCCGGTTGTGGGGAATGACATGGGGCGCGGAGGATCTTCCGGCCGCCCTGGGTGCCACCACCAATCGCGACGAATCGGGAGAGTTGGAATTTACCTATCGACTCGCCCGCTCCCTGTGTCTGCTGGCCGCCGTGGCTGCCGAAGTTGAGCCCATAGATACGGTGTTTACCGATTTTAAGGATGCGAAGGGTCTACTGCGGGAAGCTCAGGCCGCGCGCCGTGCGGGCTTCACCGGCAAAATCGCAATCCATCCCGACCAGGTCGAACCGATAAACCATTCATTTACTCCATCTGCGGACGAGATTGAGTATGCACAACGTGTCGTGAAAGCATTCTCGTCCGGGGCCGGAACCGTCGCACTGGACGGCAAGATGCTGGATATGCCGCATCTCAAACAGGCTCAGCGGGTTCTTCGAGGTGTGAACAAGTGATCCCCAAAGGGCACTTTCCGAGGAGGGCCGACCTGGATATGCTGGGGCAAAGGGGTTTGGTTTATTAAACCAATTGAGGGGCGTTTTGACTCATTAGGACCATCAGTAATATCAATCGCGAAGAAAAACAGAAGTTTCAGTCAATTTTCGCAAGACTAGCACAGTACTGAATCTTTCTGACCTCCAGACCGAGATTGGGGGTTCGGTCAGTCAATGCATATTGAACTGGCCGGTATTGAGGTGATCGCGAGAAAGGTTTGGTGAAAAGTGGGGCTTCTTCCTTCAGCTTCCTTCAATCTTCCAGCCCGACTGTTTCGGGGTCTCGACCGCTTTGCCGATCATCTCGGGTTGTTTCGACGGCCGGTACCGCCCGAAAAGCTTGTCGACTTGGCCCGGCGCCGGTCCGGTCTCGACGATTTCGGGGAGTGGTCGTTCGAGGAACCGCTCGCGGTGCTGTTGCGGTCTTACTATGAAGAGGCGAATCTTAGCGCTTTCGGCCGGATCGCGGTCCGTTGGGATATGTTGCGTTTTCTGTCCAATCTGCTCCGGCTCCGAGAGGAGGAGAAAAAAAATCCCGCGGTCCTCGAGGAGCGGATAGATCGACCCATATTCGTGCTGGGGTTGCCGCGCAGTGGAACTACCTTCCTGCATAATCTGCTAGCGGACGATCCGGGAAATCTCACTCCTCGCTGCTGGCAGACGGTCTTTCCCTATCCGATTGGGGCGCAAAAGAACGGCTCACGCGACCGACGGCCGGAACTGACCGCGCGGCAGTACTCACAGTTTCTCATGCTGGCGCCGGAACTACCGAGCCTGCACCCACTTGACGCCCACGCGGCCCAGGAATGTATCGAAATCACCGGACACGTGTTTCGGAGCCTGCGTTTCGATACTACCCACTACATACCGTCTTTCCAGCTATGGCTCGAAGACGTGGGTCATCTTGAGGCGTATCGGTTTCACAAACGCTTCCTACAGCATCTTCAGCATCAGAACGGTGCTGGGCAATGGATCCTGAAGAGCCCCGATCACATTTTCGCCCTCAAGGCCTTGTGCGAGGTCTATCCGGACGCGCGATTCGTGTTCGTGCATCGGGATCCCATGAAAGTCCTGCCGTCGGTCGCGCGACTGACCGAAATTCTCCGCCAGCCCTTCACCCGCAAGATTGATCGTCTGCAAATCGGCCGGCAGGTCAGCAGTCGCTGGGAGCTAGGGTCGAAACTGCTTGTCGAGGCGGCCGATTGGCTCAAATCTTCGCCAGAGCGCATCGTGCATATTCGTTACAAGGATCTGGTGAGAGATCCGTACGCGATCGTGACCGACCTGTATCACCACTTTGGAATGACTTTAAGCGGACGGGGCGAGCAAGGTCTCAAACGCTCCATCGCTGAGCGGCCCGATGGCGGTTATGGCCGCAATTCGTATCGCTTCGAGGACTACGGCCTCAACCCGGCTGCCGAGCGGAAACATCACAGCGCCTATATGGCGCATTTTCGGATGCAGCCCGAAGAGCCTTCGAGCCGCGCCGTCACCGACTCAAGCGTTCGTCTGGCGGTTTAGCGCAAATTCAGAGCAGTCCCTGATTCGCGCAGCCTGGATATACGGCGATTCTGCGAGGAAGCTGCGAGCTCTGCCTTTTTTGTGCGCGCCGGCAGACGTCGCGGCTTCTTAGCTATGTTGCAGGAGCGTCAGTTCGACCGCGGTGGTCGGCGATCCAGTGGGGTCCCCTTCCTTAATGAATGCCCCCGTCAGGGTCAGCGGTGCTTCACTGCGAAACCAGGCCGCGCGTCGATACCCTTCGCCGCGAAAACACGGCTTTCGGTAAACCACCCGCGTGCGTGCGAAATAGAGACGCGCCAGGTCGTGACCCGCGCGCTTCAGTGAATCGGCCAGGAATTCTTCCATGGCGCGCAGGTAAGCTGTCCCGTTCACGTGCCGGTTCGGATCAGTGTGGCCGTAGTGCCATACGTGGCTCTCCGAATCGGCAAAATCCGGCTGGCATGCAAAATCCGCCATCGATTCGACTACCGGAATGCTGATTTCGCGAGACGGATGGGCTCCTAGACCGAGATCGGCCGGCAATTCGGTTACCCGCCGGCGCGCCGGATCAGGATCGTAGCGCGTGAACACGTTGACCATGCGCGAGCTGCCCAGAAACGTCCCCTCGCCGTTGCGCAACGTGTGACGGCCCTCGCGCGCGATATTGCGGGTGTCGCCGCTCGCGTCCACGTTCCGCGCCAGCCACGACTTGCCGGTTACCTCGATTCGCTCGGATGCTTCGCAGGGAACATCAGCGGTTTCGTACTCGACATAGACCAGGGGCGCGAAGATCCCGCCCAGGTTGGAATGGTCATGAACGCTAGCCAAAATCCGCGTCCACGGAGCAAAGTGCGATCGCCCGGTATAGGCGGAGACCGCCGATAGACGAATCGTCATCCGCTCCGTCAAATCCTGAAAATGTACCGGCTCCCGAAAGCGCGAACGAACAATCCGATCTGCTCCGATGCGAGGTTTCCTTGCCATCGGCGACAGCGTAGCCAGTTCACTACTACCGCTCAACGACGGCGTCCGCTTTGCGAGCCCGCCCCAAGTCATAGCGGTCCTGTCCGCGAACTCGCACGCTCAAGCAGGCTGCCCTCTATCGCTATCCACCACGCGTGGTCGCGCGATACGGCATCCTCGAGCGCTCCCGCGCCGCTGACGAACCTCGAACGACTGCGGGTCACAAAGCCGGCTTTGGGGCCACGCTTCGCGTCGCGATTCGGTAAAGCACCGCACAGCCGGCAGCCAGCAGCAGGTCACGCCCCAGGTCGACCCACGGATTCGCACCCACCGCGCTGGTTCCGAAGCAACCGCAATTGACGGTTATCCCGCGCGCCAGCGCCAGGGCGAGCGCGATAGAGTACAGACTCGCCATTAACAGCAGCCCCAGCGCGCCAAGGCGCTTCTGCCAGCCGGTCAGCACCATCGCTCCCGCCCCGATTTCGAAGGGCACAATCGAAAGCATGAACGGGACAATCACCGCGCCGGGCAGGATCCGAAATGACGCAACGCTGTCAGCGAATTCAATGCCCTCATTGCGCTTGGCCCAACCCGCATAGATGAAGACCCCCCCGATTACCAGGCGAAGCATCCATTCGAGGTACTTTGAAGATCGTCGGGTCATTTCTCGACTGGTAGTCCGGCTTCCGTCCATCCCGACCATCCCTTGGTGAACACGCGCACCTGCGAGAACCCGAGGCTCAGCAACGCGCTAGCGACCATCCGGCTGTCGTGGCAATCGCCCCCTGAGCAATAGACGACAATCGATTTGTCCTTTGACGCGTCCAGGGTCGGGCGCAGGCGTCGGTAATCCGCAGCGAAATCATCACGCGACAGATTCAACGCACCCGGAATGTGGCCCTGTTGGTAGAATGGCGCCGCACGCGCATCCAGGATGATGGTCTGATGGTCTCCGACCACGTTGCGGAACTGATCGAGTGAAATCGTATCCGCGTCGGACAGGCGAAACGCGGGTGCCTCGACCAGCGTGGTGAGTTCTGCCGCCAGGCGCTGCTCCGGAGTCTGATAGACGAGCGGCAGCGGTGACGCGCGAAGATAGTTGATCGTCAGGCCGGCCAGCAGCGAGGCCAGGGCGAGGCAGATCACGCCCACGATATCGCGCGTGAAAGTCCCGCTTCTGGGCGGGCCCGTCTCCCCCACGTGCGCGACCGGAGCAGGCTTAGGAGGATGTTGGCCGGTCAGAGATGCACTTTCCATTGGGGGTGATCTTCCGCCGAAGCCGATCCGGTTTCCGCCGCTCGCCGGATGTCGCTCGACACCAGCGCCGGCTCCGCGTGCGAAGCGGCGTATTGATAGAGCTGTCGCCCGTCCGGTCCGACCAGAAAAAATTCCAGCACGTGATCTACCGTACCGTCGGCCTCGCGCTGGCGAACGAGTTTGAACTGATTCATCAGCTGCTCGATGTCCGCGGGCGAGCCGGTCAGAAACAGCCACCCATCCTGATTTGCCCCTTGTTGCTTGGCGTAGTTGAGCAGCTCGGCGGGCCCGTCATGCTCTGGATCGACCGTAACTGAGACGAACCAGACCTTGCTGGCGAGCAGCGGCCCAAGCCGATTCGCAATCAGTCGCATCCGCGACGTCAGCATCAAGCACGGCCCCGGACAGCTAGTGTAGATAAAATCGAACAGAACCGGTTTCCCCTTGAGCGAGGCCAGCGAGACTTTTTTGCCGTATTGGTCGGTAAGCGTGAGATTCGGCAGGCAGTCGCCGGTGCTCGAAGGCGAGTACGCTCCCGTCCGCTCCACTCCACGGTTGCATCCGACCGCAACCAGTCCCACGACCAGGGTTGCGGCCAGGAGCAGACCGATACGCGTCGAAAATCGAGTTGAATCGTTGGTCACGGTTTCTACCCCGTGGAGGTCCGGTAAATTCCCGAGGATGGTGAGTAAAGAGTATCCATCGCCATCCCGGGATGCGACATCATATGGCCTCTTGCGGGCGGGGTGTTCGCGAGGAGCGCCGCAAGGCCCACGACCACGACCCCCAAAACCAGCGATTCAATTCCCACGTTGCGCAACAGGATTCGCTGGGTACTGGAGGCGGCGACGTCCGGTATCAGGCGCTCACGGTTGTAGGCTCCTATTGAGAGCACCGCGCAGAACACTACCACCTTGACTATCAGGGTTCGTCCATAGCTTGAGAACAGCAAACGGTCGACGCCGAAGCCCAGTCCCTGGTACGCGGTGTAAGCTCCGCTGAGCACCAGCGCTGCGACACTCCATGCAGCTATCGTCGATACCACCCGTGCCGCCCGCGCTACCCAGTCCGAGGAAGGTTGCGCCCGGCGGGTTACTATCCAGAGTCCCAGCAACGCACCGATCCAGCTTCCGGCCGCGGCTTCATGAACCAGGTAGATGAGAATGGCTATGCTTCCATGGTCCACCGCGTGACCGAGCTGTGCTTCACAGAACATGAGCACGGCGCCGAGGCTCGCCAGCGCCACTGCCCGGGCGGTGCTTGCCAGCGGTGCAAAGACGCAGACTAGCAGCAGCGCCGCGACTATCAGTGCCCAGCGCCACACTTCACCTGAGTGCGTTTGGGTCATGACCTCGGGGACGAGGGGAAGTGCCTCGCGCCACGATACTCCCGCCATTTCGGCGGTAAGCTTGAGCACCATGATCGGCGAAACAAAAAAAATCGCGATGGCCATCAGGCGCCATGCCGGCAACAGGGCCGCTATGGTCGAGTCGGCGGGGCAGCCGTCGAAACCGCGTACCGCGAGCACGAAGGTCGCCGTCCCGAAAGTTGCTGCCGATGCGAACACGAGCGGCCACTCCAGGAGTGCTCTGCCGTAGAGTGCTTCCATCGTCAGGAGCCGCTGGCGACGCTGAAGGAATAAGAGCCTTCGGTGTGATGCGTGTCGATTCCGACTACGCGCCATTTCACGAGATAGTTCCCCGGCTTGAGCCGGGGAACCTTGACGGCCAGGATGTAACCATCGTCACTGACGGTGGGTGCTCCCTGCGCGAGATTTTGCCCGCTTGAGTCGATGACCGCGAGTTGCGCGAAGAGTTTCTCAATGGGCGCGTCATACTTGATCCGTACCTCGGAGGGCGGCTCATTGAGGGTTTGGCCGGCGGCCGGAGCCTCCGACTCGGGGAAGGAGTGAGCCGAGACCAGCGCCGTGCTGGCGGCCAGGACACTCAGCAGTCCCGCGGTCGCCGCCATTAAAGTGGAAGCTCTCATTCCGGAAATCCTTTATTGATGGTCCAGTTTCCCAGTCGTGGGATGAATGAATCGTAGAAGATATCTAGCAATCCAAGTATCGCCGCATGGTTGCTCGAGACCGTTGCTTGGTTGAGCGCGAGTTGCGTGCCCAGTGCCAACTCAAAATGGTAACTCACGTAGCTAATGCCAGGCGTCGCCAGAAGGGTGGGAAAAGTTTGGCCACGGGGCCCCCTTATCAGCTGGTCGTAGTTAAACTCGTTGAAGAGATACAGGTTGCGAAAAGGCCACTTGAGCCCGATGTCCTGAACATTGTTGCTCAGATAGGGCAGCGAGTACTCGATGACCGCGTCAGCAAACATATGATGGTTAGTAGGTCCTCCGACGGCTGGCACGTAACCGAAATCGCTCTGGATGCCGAACGGCCGCATGTACTTAACCCAAGGCGAGTTCGGAAGGTCGCCCATTGCCTTTTCCCAAAGGAAGACCGGGCCCAGGGCGGTATGGCTGGATGATTGAATCCCGGTGTTCCCGGTGGGCAACTGCAGCTGCAGCGCTAGCGAAGTCAGGAACTCGTGCTTCAGCGAGTAGAAGAGGGCGTATTTGGCAAAGGTGGTCAGTCCGAAAAAGCCCTGTTGGCTCGGTCCATGGTACGGTGATTGGTGCTCCCAGCCGGTGCCGATCCCCATGCTGACCCGCGGCATCTGATTGTCATCGATCCAAAGCACCTTCTCGATCGACCAGGATATCGAATAGTTGTTGGCGCTGCTGTCCTTGACCCACGCGGGCATGAAGTCCAGTTCGTTGGCGGGAGTCGGGTCCTGCGTAACCAACGGTTCCAGGAATACATAGTCGCCAACCACACCGTGCGCCCATGCTTGTCGTGCTGCCAGATTTAGATTCGTGATCGAAAGCACGACCACGAACACAATGCTCTTGCGCATGAAATCCTCATCTGCGTCGAAACCTAATCGGCGCGCCGTTAAACGCAGCTGGGCGCGACGATGCCGCGTCTCAAAGAATGTCCCAAGGAATCCGCTAGGCGAGCGGCTTCGGTGGGGGAGGATCCGGAGTGAAAATAAAGTCGATCAATCTCGCCAGGGGTCTCTCAACGATCGACTGGCGCGGAAAGATCGCGGACAGAGATATCCCCGATGCTGATC
This sequence comes from Candidatus Binataceae bacterium, assembly GCA_036495685.1. Classification (NCBI taxonomy): domain Bacteria; phylum Candidatus Binatota; class Binatia (SeqCode); order Binatales (SeqCode); family Binataceae (SeqCode); species Binataceae bacterium (SeqCode). The sequence continues at coordinate 26,770 of DASXMJ010000038.1, forward strand.
GCGCGGGGATTATTTTGGCAACCGGGTTGGCCGCCTGTAGCGGATGACAGACATCAAGGCGAATCTCTGGCCGCTGAGGTCCAGGCTTGATACACAGCCCGGTCACAGCCGAAAAGCTGCCAAGCAAAAGGCAGCTCGCCAGAAAAACCGCGAGTGCTCGCGAGCAGTATTTAGTCGAGGGCAGGCGCATGTTGGTTAGAAGAGTGCCCCGTGCTCCTTAAGCTGTCTGGTGTCCACGGTGACCGTCTTGCCACTGTCCTGCACGATGAGCCGAATCGGCGCGCAGGATCCGACTCCGGTACGGGAGTCGAGTGGGTAGCGATTGCCACAGATGCGACACATCAGGTAACCGCGTGAGGAGGTGTAGCCCTTGCGGTATTGCGAGCACTGCTGGCACGCGTCGAAAGCCCCCTGGACTTTGCCCGCCCGATCGCGTCCCAGGATGAAACGGATTTGCTTGCCGCCATCGTCGCGATAGGAAAAAAACCGGATCTCCCCGCGGCCGAGTTCACCGCCCGGAATACTGACCGAGTCCCGGCCGGCAAGCTGCGTAACCCGGGGGCCAACTCCAACCACCACAAGCGACATCGTCACCGCAGTCAGAACGACGGCCGACGCTATCATGATCCGTCCGGGAAGTTTGCTCCTGGCGTGCGCCACCGCCGATAACGCTCCCATCGACAACTGCGCAAGTCAATCTTCAAACCCCAAGCTCGGGAATGTCCCAACTTTGGGCTTGCTGGTTAACTTTTTCGCCTCACGGCCCCCATGCCCCTCGCTCTTCCCCAAACGGATCGTTCTCGACCCGGCACTGCTCGTCGAAAATCATCGTGGGTCGACTCTCAGTGGAATGTGCCGGCCAGTTTGGAATTGCCTCATTGTTGGGATTTCCCGAGCGCGCGAAGGCGATCCAGGTTCTGCTCATCTTGTGGGCAAGCGCGAAGCGGGCTGGGGAGTTACCTGTAAATGGTGCGCTATGCAGGGTTTCGAACACGAAGGGAATCTCCAACGCGTGCGGCGACTTGAGTTTGCCGCCCAGCACCGGCGTTTCCCAGGTGAACAGGTACACGAAGACCGGCGCCGCCTGGGCCGCCTTGCGATCGGCAATCAGCAGCGAGGGCATCCGCATCGCATGGTCGGTCGCCACCGCGAGCAACAAATCACGCGGCGAATCGCTGGGTCGCGCGCGCCGGTAGCGTTCCACGATCTTCTCCGCGCGATCTCCCACGAACATTCGTGCACGTTCCTGCAGAGAGGCCTCGTCGAGTTTGTCGATCCACGGTGTAAGACCGAAAAATAGCGTCATCTCGTCCTTGTTGGTTCCGATCATCAGGGGAATATCCGCCGAAATGGCCGGTGCATCCGGCTCAAACGGACCCGCGGGGAGATGTTTTCCGTCAACTACCGGGTTGAACCCGAGCCGCCGCCTCTCCGCGAAAGACATCATGCCGACTTTTCGGGTCACCGCCGCCTGGGCCTGGTTGATCGCCTCCGCCGGAATACGGCGTAGCTCGCCCAGCTGCGATGGGCTCAGTCGCAGCTCCGCGAGCACCTGCGTAGCGGTCGCGGTGGCGTCCTGGCGGGATGCCATTTGGACGGCGGGCCCGCTCTGCATGATCGCTTTATGAAAGAGGCCGCGCGCCGCCGGCATCGCCATCAGCACACTGACCTTCGCGCCTCCGCCCGACTCACCGAAGATGGTAACGTTGCCGGCGTCGCCGCCGAAGGCCCCGATATTGTTACGCACCCATTCCAACGCGGTGACGATGTCGAGCATGCCGGCGCTCCCGGAGGACGCGAACGCCTCACCGCCGCCGAGTTCATCGAGGTGGAGAAAGCCGAACACGTTCAGGCGATGGTTGATCGTCACCACGACCACGTCGCCTTTACGCGCCAGGTTGGCGCCATCATACCAGGGTGAAGAGCCCGAACCGGAGATGAACGCGCCGCCGTGACACCAGAACATCACCGGTCGCTTGCGTCCATCGTTGAGGGCTGGTGTCCAGACGTTCATGACCAGGCAGTTCTCGTTCATGGGAAGCGGTTCGGCGATGGAGAAAATCTTGAGCAACTCGGCGGGCATGGCGAAGGCGTTGTCGTCCTGGAATGCGCGCGGGCCAAATTCCAATGCGTCGCGCACCCCCGTCCAGGGCTCGGGTTTGGTCGGCGGGAGAAATCGGCGTCCACCGTCGACCGCTCCCCCGTAAGGAATGCCCTTGAAGATGTTGATACCCTCGTTCTTTACCCCGCGAACCTTCCCACTCGTGGTCTCGGCGATTATGTGTTCCATATGCGATGTCTCCATCGTTTCCTGTGCTTTTACTATCTCCACGTGCGATGTGCTATTTCCGCAACCAGCCGCAGCTTGGCCTCCTGGGTGGACTCCGGAATCGGATTGCCTTCCCATACGGTCCCGAAGCCGCATTGGGTCGACAGCCCGAGCTGCTCGCGCGGAAAGTAGCGCGCCGCTTCGTCAATTCGTCTGGCGATCTCGTCGATCGGCTCGAGCTCGGCGCGCTTGGTCGAGATAAGGCCCAGCACCACCGATCTGTCCTTCGGCACCTCGCGCAACGCTTCGAATGATCCCGAACGCCAATCGTCATATTCGAGCAGAAACCGCTCGAAGTTGCGCGCCCGTGTGAAGAGCTCCTTTGCTACCGGATCGTAGCCGCCTTCGCCGACGTAGTAGCCCCGGTTGTTGCCACGGCAGACGTGGAGTGCAAAAGAAACGCCCGGAACGTTGGCGATCGAGTTTACGATATCCATTCCCTCGCTGAGCAGCCGGTCGGGATTCATTCCCTGGTCGGCGAAGTCCTGCTTGCGCCGTTCCGGATCACAGAGCATCCCGAGTTCGGGCGCATCGATTTGAATATATTCGCATCCCAACGCCGCCAGCTCGTGCGCCTCCTGATGCACAATCGCGGCGGCGTCGCGAAATAAATCAAACGGATCCGGATATGCGCTGCGCGAGTATTGCGGTGACCATCTGAGCGCCATCATCAGCGGGCTCGGCAGCGTAACCTTGAGCGGCTTGCGAGCCCGGCGTCGTGCGTAGGTGAACTCCTCGTTGGTCAGCGAGCGGGTGCGCCGGATCTTGTCCACCACCGCGTACTGAACCCGGATACTGGTTTGTTCGGCCGGTTGGTTCTTTTCGTGGGGGCGCCGCCATACGCGGGTAAAGCCCGCGACAGGTTTGACGCCCGAGATGACGTCGGTAAGAGGGGCGATGAAATGGGTGCGGCGCATCTCTCCGTCGGTGACCACGTCGACGCCGCACTGTTCTTGCAGGGCGATGGTCTCGTCGACTGCGCGGTCCTCGACCTCCTTGAACTCGCGGGTAGCGATGCCCTTCGTTTCCCATCGCTGGCGTGCCTGCTTGAGATAGCCGGGCCGCAGCATCGAGCCGATTACTTCCGCGCGGTAGGTATTCCCCATCGTCATCCGCCTCCAAGCATCTTGATTGTTAGCTCAGCCCTGCGGGTTGGTGGTAACGGGCGCGTATGACATGCCGAAGCGCGCATAGTAAAAGTGTGCAGGGCGAAGAGGGTGGACGAGAAACAGATTGTTAGTCCGACCTTGGTCGAGAACTTCCGCCGCGACGGATTCGTGGTCGTGCCGAAGCTGCTTAATGAAGACGAGTTGGCGAAATTTGGCGCGGCGGTTGATCGCGCGGTCCGCGATCGCGGCCGCAAAGATCATCGCAAGCTGGAAGAGAAGTCCCCCTACGAACAGTCCTTCACCCAGTGCATCAATCTCTGGGAAGACCACCCCGACGTGTTGCCGTTGACCTTTCATCCGAAGATTTCTCAAGCCGCCGCGACGCTGATCGGTGTTTCGGCGTTGCGTCTGTGGCACGACCAGGCGTTGTACAAGGATTCGGGCGGGCGCTATACGGAGGCGCATCAGGATCAACCGTATTGGCCCATGGACGAGACCCAAACGCTAACCGCGTGGGTGCCGTTCGATGGCTCCACGCAGGAGACCGGCTGCATGGGTTACATACCCGGGTCGCATCGGGCGGGGCTGCGCAAATTCGTGAACATTTTCACTGCCGACGAAAAAGTGAAGATTCTTGAGGACCCCAGCATCTCCGGAATTCCCCCGGTTTACGTCGAGGTTCCGCGCGGCTCGGTGGCGTTTCATCACGGACTCACTGTCCACCTGGCAAAACCCAACCGAAGCAATCGCGCACGTCGGGTGCATACCATGATTTACTTCCGCGACGGCGCGACCCGCACCAAGCCCTACGTGCATCCGAGCGTGGATCGCCCTGGAATCGAGGTGGGTCAAGTGATCCAGAGCGATCTTACACCGATCGTGTGGCCCCGCGCGGCCGGTGATTTCCCAAAGCCTCCACGCATGCCGCTGACCCCCGTCCTGGAGCGGTTGAACATTCACGGTGCCCTCCCGGAGATTAAGTAGGATCTGCGGAAAACCCGAGTGTTGACCGAATTTCGTCTCAACGGCCTGGTCCGCGCGAAAAAGCCGGCCCGCGACGAGGCGAGCGGGGGTGTGAAGCGCGCCAATCGGTGCCAAGCCCGGAGCGGTTTTCGCGCAACGTTCACAAGACTCGCTGGCGCTGGCCAGCAGCTTCCGGATAGTATGCGCGCGTCGCACAAGTCCGGCACCAGGCGGAGCTTCGCATGACCGATCGAGATCGGGGGGGATGGATTATCGTGGGCGCGATCTGCGTCACGATGTTTTTTATCTGGGGTGCGATTAACAGTTCCGCGGTTTTCTTCGTGCCGGTGCTGAAGCATTTCGGATGGACGAGGGCGAAGTTCTCCGTTGCAATGTCGATCGGTTGGGTCACCGGTGGTGCGACTGGCCCGCTCATCGGATGGCTGGCCGACCGCGTCAACCCGAAGAGGATGATAGTCGTCGGTGCGACCATCACAGGGGTTCTTTATATCCTCCTGAGCCGTGCCACGACCTTCGGGGAGTTTCTCGCCATCAATGGACTCTTCGGCATATGCGTCGGCGCGTCGACGACTATCCCATGTTCGATCCTCATCGCGAGCTGGTTTGAGCGCCAGCGCGGACTGGCTATCGGAATCGCTTTCGCAGCCGCGCCGATCGGCGGCGCCGGGATGACACCGCTGGCTAACTACATCATCACGGTGGCAGGATGGCGCGCCGGCTACTTCGCGCTCGCGCTGCCGATTCTGGTGGTTGTGGTGCCGCTAGTTGTTCTGCTCGTTCGACCTGCAAATTCGCGCGACGATGGTGCGTCTGCTGCAACCGCCGATGCTCCGGAGCCAGCTCCCATCCAGGTCTCCGGCTTCGAGCTTGGGCAAGCACGGAAAACACGTTCGTTTTGGCTGATCTGCGCCGTGCAAATACTGGTCGGAAGTACCCTGGGCATGGGTCCTCACTATGTGGCTTATTTGACCGGACTGGGTTACAGCGCGGCTTTTGCCGCAACCGTAGTGAGCATGTTTCTCGTCATGACTACGCTAGGCGCTTTACTCGGTGGTCCCTTTTCCGATCGGGTCGGCGCGCGCATCGCAATGACCGGGACCTGCATTCTCGGTGCCCTGGGCGCTGCTGGATTGATGGGCGCATCTCACGCGCTCGGCTTGATGGTGACGATCCTCGCTGGTGGATTCGCGCTCGGTGCGTACGGCGTGCAAATGCCGCTGGTCATAATCGAGTCGCTCGGCGTAAAGCGCTTCGGCTCGCTGATGGGGGTCACGGGTGTCTTCTATACGATGGGTGCCTTCATTAGTCCGATCGTTGCCGGCCGTATCTTCGATGTCAGAGGCAGCTACGAGATCGCGATCGCTTCTTTTGTAGTGATGTTTATCGCGAGTGCGGTCGCACTACTCGGCTGCCGAACGCTTGCCGGCGAAGAAGCCCAGTTCACGGCCTCCGCATCTGTCGCCGCCTGACTCCCTGGGCCGGTCCGATGATCCGCTGCCCCGATCCGAGTGGGACCTGAAGGGTGGAGGCGCGAAGGCCGGTTAGGGTCATGCCAGGGCATTCACCCAGTGCTCCGATCTTCAAGCTTCCCCAGTTCTGGGCGTTTCCAAAATCGGCACTTTGTACTAAGTGACCATGTAGTTTTTGCGTCGAGGTCTCAATATGGAGAGCAAAGGTCTTCTTTCCGGAATTCGCGTCATCGATTGCGGCACCTACATCGCCGGCCCCGCTTCCGCGACGGTGATGTCGGATTTCGGCGCCGATGTGATCAAAATCGAACGCCCGCAGGGCGGCGATCTCTGGCGCCTGTTCTCACGTCTTCCCGGGACTGCGAAGGCCGACCTCGATTGGTGTTGGATCCTGACCAATCGCAACAAGCGCAGCGTCGCGCTTGACCTCGCTGATCCCGCCGGACGCGAGGCGCTCCTGGAACTGGTCAAAAAGTCAGACGTCTTCGTGACTAACTACCAGGCGCTAATTCTGAAAAAGTTTCGTCTAACCTGGCAGGACCTGCGGCCACTGAACGAGCGGCTCATCTACGCGCATCTCACCGGGTATGGCGATCGCGGCGAGGACGCGGACGATCCGGCCTTCGATGCGCTTGCGTACTGGGCGCGCTCAGGCTTGATGATGAGCGTGGTCGGACGGGATGGAACTCCCGGCGGCGCACGCCCGGGAATGGGCGATCATCCGACCGCGATGTCGATGTTCGGTGCGATCATGCTTGGGCTGTACAATCGCGAGCGCACCGGTCGCGGCTCGAAAGTCGGCACCTCGCTGATCGCGAGCGGCGCCTGGGCCAACGCTTGCGACTTGCAGGCGAAGTTCCTCAAAGCCGAGTTTCCCCAACGGGCCGCCGACGGACCACCGCCCAACCCACTCACCGCAGGGTACCTGGCGGGCGATGGCAAGGTCTTTATGCTGGTGCAGCTCGATCCGGAACACGAGTTTCCGCGCTTATGCACGGCGCTCGGGATGCCGGACTTGGCTACCAGCGATCTGTTTGTCAACGACGCGGCCCGCAGCAAGAACGCGGCGGAGCTCCACGCTCTTCTGCAATCACAATTTGAATCGCGCGACATCCCCACGTTGCGCAAGCTGTTCAAGCAATTCGACATCAAATGGTCACTGCTCCCCCAGCTGGATGACGTGGTCGCCGACCCGCAACTGCGAGCCGCAGAAGCCGTGATAGAAATCGATCATCCCACCAAGCGCACCATCGAAACGATCAACAGTCCCGTGTTTATGGAAGGAGTCGAGAAGCGCACGCCCACGGTCGCCCCAGAGGTTGGTGCGCACACACGCGAAGTCCTGAGCGAGATCGGCTACTCGAAAGAAGCGATCGAAAAGCTGATCCGCTCCGGGGCTGCCGCCTCGATCGGCTAGGGAGCGAGCGATACGACAATCGGTTAGATGCTCAACCGCAGGAGGACGGCTAAGCTGCTGTTCAACGTGGCATGGCCGATCCATTGTCCGACGACACCGAAATAACCTCCCTGGACGCGCTGGCTTTAGGCGCCGCGGTCAAATCCAGGCAGCTCTCGTGCGTCGAGGTCATGGACGCGTTCCTCGACCGCATCGAGCTGCTCAACCCGAGCGTCAACGCGATCGTCTCGCTGCAGCCGCGCGACCTGCTTCGAAAGCAGGCGCAACAGCGCGATGCGCAGCTGGCACGGGGAGAACCGTGCGGTCCGCTCCACGGTCTTCCAGCGGCAATCAAGGACCTCGAACCGACCCATGGTATCAGCACCACGCTTGGGTCTCCACTGTTCCGCGATTTCGTTCCGCGCACCGATTCGATTGTCGCCGAGCGGATCAAACGCGCGGGTGCGATCCTGATAGGCAAAACCAACGTTCCCGAGTTCGGGCTGGGGTCGCACACGTTTAATCCAGTCTTCGGCACAACCTTCAATGCCTACGATCAGTCTCGAACCGCCGGAGGCAGCAGCGGTGGCGCCGCGGTGGCTTTGGCTCTCAGGATGTTGCCGGTTGCGGATGGCAGCGATCATGCGGGCTCGTTACGTAATCCAGCGGCCTTCAACAACGTCTTCGGTTTTCGCACTTCTTTCGGCCGCGTTCCTGCTGATTGGCGCGAGGTCTTCATGCCCTCGCTCTCCGTCCATGGCCCGATGGCACGCAATCTTCCCGACCTTGCCTTGCTGCTCTCCGTAATAGCGGGCTATGACGCGCGCGTGCCGCTGTCCAATCGTCAGGACCCGTCACGGTTCAGAGAGCCGTTGAAACGCGAGCTGAAAGGCATCCGGCTGGCATGGCTTGGTGATTTCGGTGGCTACCTTCCATTCGAGGCGGGGGTGCTCGATCTATGCCGGCGCGCGCTGAGATCATTCGAGGAACTTGGATGCGTGGTCGAAGAAGCGCGTCCCGTCTATCCAATCGATCGGGTTTGGCAGAACTGGCTCAAGCTCCGCGCCTGGCAGGTAGGAGCGTTCCTCAAGGAGGCCTATGCGGATCCTGCGCGGCAGGCTTTGATCAAACCCGAAGCTCAGTGGGAAATCGAAAGGGGATTTAAAGTCAGTGCCTACGACATCGCCGATGCCTCAGCTGTACGCAGTATGTGGTACCAGGCGGTCCGCGCAATGTTTGAAAAGTACGACTTCCTGATTCTGCCTTCCGCGCAAGTGTTTCCTTTCGACGCTTCGCTGCGATGGCCGAGGGAAATCAACGGCACCGCGATGGACACCTATCACCGTTGGATGGAAGTCTCTATTCCGATCACGATGTCCGGGTGTCCTGCTTTGAATGTACCGGCCGGCTTCGATGCGCGCGGCCTGCCGATGGGAATTCAGATCGCGGGTCCCAATCACGCCGAAATGGCCTGCATGCAGCTCGCCTGTGCGTACGATGAAGCCACGCGCTGGGTCAGCTCGCGACCTCCGCGGTTGGCTGGCTGAGCGGTTGTGAATCGAGCCGAGAAATTGGCTAGTCTCACGGCGACAAGGAGTAGGTCATGCTTGAAGCCGGAAAATCGTTCCCGCATTTTTCCCTCCCGAATCAGGACGGCAAGACCGTCAAGCTCGACGACTACGCGGGCAAGTGGCTGGTCGTTTACTTCTATCCCAAAGACGATACTCCCGGATGCACCATCCAGGGCAAATCATTCACGGCCTCCAAGGCGGAGTTCGATGCGGCCGGAATCAGCGTGCTGGGCGTTAGCCAGGACGATGTCGCATCGCACAAGAATTTCTGCAACAAATTCAGCTTCACGATCGATCTGCTAGCCGACGCCAAGCGAGAACTCATCGGCGCTTGTGGAATCGGGCAGGCCGAATGGAACGGTATGAAGTTCTGGGAGCGCACCAGCTTCGTGATCGATCCCCAGGGCACCGTGCGCAAGGTCTACGCGAAAGTAAAGCCCCAGGGTCACGAGCGAGTCCTGCTCGACGACATCAAGCAGCTTAAGTCGGCCTAGCGACAGCCACGCGTTTGCAACAAATTGCGTTCCGCATGGACGAGCGGACGTCCTGGAATCACGTCTTTGCGCTCGAACGGTTCTCCAATCATGAGGAAAGTAGAACAATCGACCGCGACAAACCCATCGCCGCCGCGTTTCGATCCCGCCGGCGGGGGGCGGCAGACAGCTGGATAACTTGATTCGCGAAAAGGTGCCCCGTTCTAGGCGGCGTTTCTGAGTGGAGGCCCGGGAAGAACTTCAACCTCGTGAGGAAATACGAAAGTAGTCGATCCGTCTTCAAAACGGACGAGGTACATGTGCCGATCGAGATTGTCTATTTCCTTGATTATCTCGACGGCCTCGGTAAAGCGGATACGGCCTTCGTGATCCCGCACCGGCTCGAGCAGACGGCAATATTTGCGTTTTGGGTTATCGGTGCCGGTCGTGGTAGTCGAGGTTTCCATCGGTTTTTGCTCACTTTCCTCGGGATTCTGAGGTTCCCTCCGAGTGTCGTGCTTCCAACGTAAGCCAGATGATTCACGATTCGTGCCTAGGGATCGATACGCCCTGCTTCGTCATTCCTTTGGCGAAGAGATGGGAAAAGGGCAGGAAATAACGCAGGAAACTGGGAGGTCGGTGTTCACGCTTACCGCCTGGATTCCAGCCGCAGCTTAGATGCAGAAACTCGATTTGCTTACTCAGCTTGTCTTTACAGGGCGTTTTGCTTGGTCAAACCCCGAAGCAGTTTTTTCCCTGCCCCGCTGAAAAGATTTCGCGCTATGAACGAACGCTCGGTGAGTGCGATCGCCTCCAGAATCTCCGCGTTCAAGCGCAGCGCCTCTTGATCTCCGGGGTCCGCGTCGATGGCCAGCTCGGCCATCGCCAGCGCGCGTTTAAGTTGGCTGGAATCTTTCAGCGAGCGAGCCCGGTCCAAAAGCGCTTCACGTCCGCAGAGCGCGAGCAGGTCGCGCGCGTGCTCGCGCCGAGTGACTGGAAACAATTGCGATGGTTGCCCTGACCACCATCCGGCGTAACGGCGAATTACATCGCGCACGATGAACGCCGTGCATCCATAGATTGGAGCCAGGAATGGCTTAGCTGCCAACTCCGGAGGGAGCTGAATGTCGGCTTCCACGATCTCGACCGGCCATTGACCGTCGTTCAATCTCCGCACCACCTCATCGTGGATGAATCTCAGGGCACCTGCTGTTGCGCGCAAGACTTCCTCGCACCGCTCTTCACCGCAATATGCGGACCCGTGTCCGGGCAGAATGTAGCGCGGCCTCCTCGCGGCGATACGTTCGAGAGCCTCGGCCCATTCCAGCGTGTAGCGCTGCACCTTGTTCGGATTGCCGGTATTAGGAAGCGAGGAGATGATCAAATCACCTACCATCGCGACTCGCCGCAGTGGCATCCATACCCACGACGCATCATCGGTTTCGCCCATCGCATGGTGCAGCTCGATCGCTTCACCCATAAGTTCCAGCACCTGCATGCCGCGATAGGTGAGGTCCGGCTCGATGTGGAACGCTTCTGAGAACAGTCCCGGTGGACTCTCGATCCCGAATTGCAACCGATTGATATGCGCTTGCCACCCTTCGGTGCGTCCATAGCGCCGAAATCGGCCGGTCACGTCCTCGTGCGCCCAGATTCGGGGTCGAGGATAGCCCCGCATTGCCGCATCCTTGATGAAGGCGGCGGTGCCAAATGCGTGATCGGCGTGGCCATGGGTGTAAACGATGAGCGTGACGGGCTCGTCGGTTACCTTCCGAATCGCGGCGACTGCCATCTCCCCCATCTGCCGCGAGCTGGTGTCGACCGCGATCATGTCGCCGCGTCCGTAAGCGAAAGCGACGTTCGCAAAGCCATGGAACATCGCGAGACCGGGCTCGATAACTTCGAGCTGGCCCATCATCGGATCAAGAGGGTCTGGATGCGCGCTCGTGTTTGTTGCCATGCACTTATTTTTCCACCTCCGCCACACTGGTTAGCCAGGCCCGGTTCTTTGCGCGATCGTCAGTGCCACGCCGGCAGCTTGACAACTACCTTCTATGATTCCGCAATAATTCTCTTTCTTCCGGATTGCGCCCCCCAAATTCGGGATCGCGTATCTGCAGGCTAAGTTACAAAACGATGCGGACCCTCAGCATATGGTCTAGACTGGTTCAGGATACGGCGGCGATGCCGTATCGCTTTGAGGATGGCACTCAGCGGAGAAGTTGCAACCTGGGCGGTCGATCGGGCTAACCTCGATCGCCTGCTCGCCCTCCAGCATCCGGATCCGCATTCCATTCTCGGTGCGCATCCTGCGCATGACCTCGTCATCGTCCGTGCTTATCGTCCCGATGCGGTTCGGGTCTACTTGCTCTACGACGAAGCGCGAGTCGAGATGGGGCAGCTCGACCATGGCATCTTCGAAGCCATCGTGCCCGATCGCCGCGAAGTATTTCCATACCGCTTGGAGATTCATCGCGATGACGGCGCCGTGACTATCCTCCACGATCCATATTCGTTTCTACCGACCCTCGGCGATCTCGATCTGCATCTCTGGAGCGAGCAAAAACACAATCGCGCCTGGGACCGCCTGGGTGCGCGTCCGACCCACATGAGCGAGATTGCCGGAATTGCGTTTGCAGTATGGGCGCCGAATGCAGTCAGCGTCAGCGTGGTCGGGAGCTTCAATCGTTGGGACGGACGGATTCACCTGATGCGGGTGCTTGGCGGTTCCGGAATATGGGAGCTCTTTGTTCCCGATTTGGAGCCCGGCGCGTTGTACAAATTTGAAATTCGCACGCGCGAGGGAAATCTACTGCTCAAGAGTGATCCCTTTGCGAGGCAGATGGAGGCCCCGCCAGCCACCGCTTCGGTCGTGTACCACTCGGACTATCAGTTTCGCGACGAAGCGTGGATGACGGCGCGCGGCAGTCGCGACCCGGTCAAGTCCCCGGTATCGATTTACGAGGTGCATCCAGGCTCGTGGCGCCGCGTACCAGAAGAAGGGAACCGCAGCCTCACGTATCGCGAGCTGGCGGTGCAGCTTGGAGATTATGTGCAGGAGATGGGTTTCACGCACGTGGAGTTTCTCCCGTTGATGGAGCACCCGTTCACCGGCTCGTGGGGCTACCAGGTCAGTGGCTACTTCGCTCCAACCTCGCGCTATGGCCGTCCCGACGATCTGCGCTTCATGATCGACGAGTTCCACCGACGGGGAATCGGCGTGATTCTCGACTGGGTGCCGGCGCATTTCCCCAAGGACGAATTCAGCCTGGGGCGTTTCGACGGGACCGCGCTCTACGAGCACGAGGATCCCCGGCTCGGAGACCATCCCGAGTGGGGCACCTACATCTTCAACTACGGCCGCAACGAAGTGCGCAGTTTTCTGATTGCCAGCGCGCTCTACTGGTTGGGGGAGTTCCATGCCGACGGACTCCGGGTCGATGCGGTCGCGTCTATGATCTATCGTGACTACGCACGCCGGGCCGGCGAATGGATCCCCAACGCTTATGGTGGCCGCGAGAACCTGGAAGCGATCGCTTTTCTGCGCGCGCTGAACGAGCAGGTCTACGCACAGAACCCGGGCATCATGATGGTCGCCGAGGAGTCTACCGCATGGCCGGGAGTCAGCCGGCCCACCTTCATGGGCGGCCTGGGCTTCGGACTGAAGTGGGACATGGGCTGGATGCACGATGTGCTTGAGTATTTTGCACTCGATCCAATCTATCGCCGCTGGCACCATCGCAACCTGAGTTTCGGAATGCTGTATGCCTGGAGCGAGAATTTTGTGTTGCCGCTTTCCCACGACGAAGTCGTGCACGGTAAGCGCGCGTTGCTGGCAAAGATGCCCGGTACGATGGATCAGCAGTTCGCCAATTTGCGTGCGCTCTATGGCTACATGTGGGCGCGCCCCGGCAAGAAACATCTCTTCATGGGTAGCGAACTCGGGCAATGGCGCGAATGGGATCACGACTCCAGCCTCGATTGGGATCTACTGGAGTACGAGTCCCATCGCGGGCTTCGCGCGCTGGTTGGCGACCTGAACCGCCTCTATCGTGAACAACCGGCGCTGTGGGAAGCCGACGTGGAGCCACCCGGGTTCGAATGGCTCGATGCGGACGCCGCCGACGACAATATGATCGCCTTTCTGCGGATCGCGCCCGCCAGCGGTCGCACCATAGTCTGCGTCTGCAATTTCTCGCCGGTTTTGCGGAGAGGTTTTCGAGTAGGTGTGCCGCGGCCCGGATGGTACCGCGAAATCCTGAACACTGATGCCGCCGCTTACGGCGGCGGCAATCGCGGAAACCTGGGCGGGATAGAGTCGCAGCCCGTTCCCCATCGTCGCTTCCGTCATTCCATCGCGATCGAGCTCCCTCCGCTTAGCGTGCTATGGTTCGTGGCGCCCGACTCTCGTTAGACTTAAACCCACCCCGCGTGACGACCGACAAGGGGGATTCGGATGGCCGAGCACCGGCTCAAGGGGGAAAGCGAGGACTAACAGAAGAAGGTGACCTGCTGCGTGAGGAGCTGGAGCGCGAACGACGCTGGGAGCGCGCCGAAGAGCGGCGGGTCTCGCACGCGATCGGGCTTACCGACCTCTTCGCGGTGCTGATGGTGGCGGCGACCGGCTTCAGCGCTTTTGCCACTTGGCGGACCGCCCAGGTAACCAGCCTGGTTTTCGCCATCGCCGATCGTCCCTTCATGGGAGTCGCGAAAATAGATTTCGAAGCGACTGATTCCCCCGATCCACACCTGACGGTGGTGTACAAAAACTTCGGACGGATCCCGGCTGCCGATGGTTTGGTAAGGGTGGATGTTTGGATTGATGGAAAGCCTGCGCCGGATCCATTTCCTGGTGCGATGGATGTGCACGAAAGCGGAGGCATCCCTCCTGACGTCGATCACTTCTTCTATCGTTATTTTACCGCCGATTCGTACAAGGATGTCGTCAGCGGGAAATCGCGACTTCGAGTCGAAGTGCGCATCGACTACACGGGGCTCGCGCCGAACACTCAATATTGCGACTCGAAGCGCTTCGTCTACGATTACCGGACCGCGACATTCCGTCACGCAGGCGGCTCTAACAAGTGCAGAAGCAACGAGATCTTCTAGCCTCGGTCCCACATTTCGGTGCTTGATTGATCGCTTCCTTAGGAGCACATGAGGTGGATGCTCGCGAGTGGCCGCAAGTTTCACCGGGGATTATGCGCGGTTGGCATGGCCGCTGCGCTCGCCGGCTTTTGCGCTTGCTCGAGCGCTCCGCCGCCCAAGGAAACTTCCGCACAAAAGGGCGAAATCGCGCAGTTCGACCTGGCCAAATGCGAAACTCTGGAGCCCAGCCTCTATCGATGTCCCGGGTTGGACGCTCCGCTCTGTGATCCCGACTTCGAACGCAACGCCGTCCAGTGCGTCAAGATCACCAAAGATGGTGTCCTGCTCCAAGCTTTTCCATCCAGCGCCATGTAGTGACATGAACGGCATGAGCTTAAATCCGTGATTAATCAGGAGGGGTCGCGTTGCGCGCGCGGCGTCTATCTGGCAGGTTTCGAAAGTATGCGGTGTCCAATCTGCAAAAAGCCGACGGACATGTCGAAGAGCAATCAATTCCGTCCTTTCTGCTGCGAGCGCTGCCACTTGGTCGACTTGGGTACCTGGGCCAGCGGCGATTACCGCTTGGCAGGCGGAAAGGTCGATGACAAGGAACATCCCGACGATCGAAGGAAGTCGAAGATCCTGCATTAAAGAGGGATGGACCCGTGCGTCATTTCGAAATTGGGGGTTTGAGAGCAAGGCGGCGCATCTTCGCGCCGGGTCGGGGGAGCGATGCCCGGCAATTTTGTGACCGACGAGCAATCCGGGGCTCGATTCCTTCGCCCGGAAACCACCGGTAGTTGAGTAACCCCACGAACGCTGCGCCCCGCATCCATTCGTCGTCGGTCATCGGCGCCGAAGTTGAACTAGCGCCGGGTGTCGAGGTTGGGCCTTTCTGTCTGCTCGAGGGCAGAATCAAAATCGGCGCGCGGACGCGGCTTATCGGCCACGTGACGATTCTCGGCGATACCGAGATCGGCGCCGATAATGTGATTCATCCTACCGCGGTGATCGGCGATGAACCGCAAGACCTTGCGTATACGGGTTCGCTGCGCAAGGTGAGAATCGGCGATCGCAACGTGTTTCGCGAAGGTTCTACTGTTCATCGTGGATGCGAGCAGGGCGAAATAACCATCGTCGGCGACGACAACTTCGTCATGCACAACGCGCATATCGCTCACGACTGCCGGATCGGCAATCAAATCATCGTGGGCGGCGGAACGCTGCTCGCGGGATGGGTCGAGGTCGGTGATCGCGCACTGGTATCGGGCAATTGCGTGGTCCATCAATTCACCCGCATCGGACGGCTCGCTCTGACCCGTGGCGGAAGCCGAATGAGCCGTGACATTCCCCCGTTCTGCATCGTTGATGGGGCCCATACCCTACGTGCAATCAATTCGATCGGACTACGTCGCGCCGGAATCAAAACTGCCGCGATCTCGGCCCTGCGCCGCGCGTTTCTCGCGCTATTCGGAGGGCGCCAGAATCTGAAGCTCGCGGTCGACCGTCTCGAGAGCTCCGGCCCGTTGTCACCTGAAGTCGCCGAGATGCTCGCCTTCATCCGGGCGAGCAGGCGCGGCGTAGCCTTCGGCCCCCATCAGGTCCGCGAATCCGAGCCGTAGGATAAACGACGGGTGCGAATCCGCGCGGTCGCGGGGTTGATTTTTGTGGTCTCTTTAGATCCTCTCCCCTAGTGGTGTAATCTTCCGGCATCCGTTTGGTTGCTCGTCTGGGGTTCGCCTGAAAGAATTGCGCAGGCTCTGCGGTTTATGCGCTTAAAGCTCCGCTTTGTGATTGGCTCGGCGCTGATCGTGGGTGCGATCGCCTACCTTATCATCACGGCGATACGCAGCACCTCGGAATACTATCTGACCGTCAGCGAAGTAGCCGCACGGCAGGCCGAGCTCGGAGGTCAGTCGCTTCGCGTCGCGGGTCGGGTCAAGGTCGGAAGCATCGCCTGGGACCCCGCCTCGCTCACCCTCAGATTCGCGATCGTGCCAATTCCCGAGCCGGCGGCCGACGGCGCCGTGGCCCCGGTAGTGGCGACCGACCCGGTTTCGTTCAAAGTCTCTTCAATCGGGGAACCCAAGCCCGATATGTTCGCCGAGAACCGCGACGTTATCGTGGAGGGAAAGCTCCTTCCTGCCGGCGAAATTGCCGCCACCCAGGTTCTGACCAGCTGCCCGTCCAAGTACCAGGCCAAGAGAAACAAGTAGGTTCCGATGTCGCAGCTGGGAAGTTTATCACTGCTTATCGCGCTGCTGCTTGCGGTTTATTCGATTGGCGCCAATCTCTACGGGGCACGCAAACAGCGCGCGGATTTTCTGGCCAGTGCGCGGCATGCGCTGTGGGCAATGTGTGCGCTGGTCACGCTGGCGGTGATCGCTCTGTGGTCCGGACTGCTCAGTTCAGATTTCTCGCTCGAATACGTGGCAGCCTACTCCAGTACCACGCTTCCGACCCCGTACAAGTTCGCCGCGCTGTGGGGTGGACAGCAGGGCTCGCTTCTGTTCTGGACCTGGCTCCTTTCAATCTTTACTTCGATTGCGGCATTCCAGAATCGGCGGCGCAATCCAGAGATTGCTCCATACGCAGGCGCCGTACTTGCCCTGGTCGCGGTCTTCTTCCTCGGGATGCTCAATTTCGTCACGCGGCCCTTCGATGCGCTTAGCCTGGTGCCCAGCGAGGGGACCGACCTTAACCCGCTGCTGCAGAACTACTGGATGGCGATTCATCCGCCGTCCCTCTACACCGGCTACGTCAGTTCAACAGTCCCTTTCGCGTTCGGGGCCGCCGCCCTGATCACCGGCAAGCTCGACGATTCGTGGATTCGCTCGACCCGCCGATGGGCAATCTTTTCGTGGTTCTTTCTTACGCTTGGCAACCTGTTCGGCGCGCGATGGGCTTACGAGGTGCTGGGGTGGGGGGGCTACTGGGCCTGGGATCCGGTAGAGAACGCCGCCTTCATGCCGTGGCTGGTAATGACCGCCTACCTGCATTCGGTGATGATCCAGGAGCGCAAGGACATGCTCAAGGTGTGGAACCTCGCGCTTATCGGACTGGCATTCGCCCTGACCATCTTCGGCACGTTCATCACCCGCAGCGGCGTCATCTCATCGGTTCATTCATTCACGCAATCCGGCCTTGGACCATACTTCCTGAGCTTCCTCATTCTCGTCGTCGTTGCGTATACGGGGCTGCTCATCTTCCGATCGCGCGACTTGCGCAGCCCTGCCGAATTCGAATCGTACCTCTCGCGGGAGGCTGCGTTTCTATTCAACAACCTAGTCCTGGTTGGCATCGCGTTCGCGGTTTTTTGGGGGACGATTTTCCCGGTACTGTCCGAAGCCGTTCGCGGCGTGAAGATCACCGTCGGGCCGCCGTTCTTCAACCAGGTCAATGGACCACTCGCGCTCGCACTGATCTTCCTGATGGGGGTTGGCCCCTTGATCGCCTGGCGACGCACCACGCCCCGCAATCTCATCCAAAGCTTCGCCGCTCCCGCCACCCTCGGCCTGGCCGCCGGACTGCTGGCTTTTGCCTTTCATATCCGCGCTTGGTACGTGCTGGCGGCGCTGTCGGTAGCCGCGTTCGTGATGGGTACGATAATCGTCGAGTTCCGCCGCGGGGTGAGTGCACGCCGGCACATGATTGGTGAGGCACCTGCGACCGCCCTGGTCAACCTGGTTGCAAAGAACAATCGCCGCTACGGCGGATACATCATTCACGTCGGCGTGATTGTCGCATTCGTGGGAATCGTCGGGTCAGCGTTCTTCAAGACCGAAGTGAAGAAGACGGTAACTCAGGGGCAGAGCTTTGCGGTGGGTCCCTACCGGCTCCAGTACCTCGGGGTTCTTCCGATCGATACACCGCATCTGGAGAGCGCGACGGCGAACCTTCTCGTGAGCCGTGATGGGCGCGAAGTCGCGCAGATGGCGCCGGCCAAGCTTTTCTACAAGCGTCAGCAACAGCCCGCTACCAAAGTGGCAATCCGATCGACGCCGTTCGCGGACCTTTACGTAGTCTTAGCCGGCCTCGATGACAGCGGAAGGCAGGCCACTTTCGAGGTGTTTCTTACTCCACTGGTGTTCTGGCTTTGGGGAGGCGGACTGCTGATGGTGTTGGGCACGGTAGTCGTGATGTGGCCGAACGTCCGCGAGCGCGCCGCAATCGCCGTGGCCCTGCGTAGTGCCGCTGATTCCCAAATAGCGGGCGAACCGGCGCCAGGCGGAGACTGAGCATGAAGCGGCTAGCCTTTTATGCCGCTCCGCTGGGCGGTTTGGCGCTGGTGTTTTCATTTGCCTTGGGTGGTGATCTCGCCGTTCGCGCGGCCGAGCGGCCGACTCTAGCCGCCATCAGCCAAGGCCTCACTTGCCAATGCGGATGTGGCTTGACCGTCGCCAACTGCAACCATCCGACCTGCAGTTTTTCCGTCCCCGTGCGGGAGCAGATTGAAGCGATGATCGGCAAGGGCAAGTCAGGAACTCAAATTATCGCTTTCTATCGTCAGAAGTACGGCGAAAAAATCCTCTCTGCTCCGACCACCGAGGGCTTCAACCTGGTGGCGTGGGTGATGCCGTTCCTCGTCGTGGTGCTGGGCGGCGCCCTCATCGTCTATACGGCAAATCGATGGCGTTCGCTCCACGCGGCAGGCGATACCAGCGCGGTGCCGAGTCCCGAGTCTGACGCCGCCCCCCAATTCGATGCTGAGCTGAAAGATCGGCTCGCGCATGAGATTCGGGAGCGCACTTGAGCCGTGGCATACCTGGCTGCCGCCATGATCATCGCTGGAGTTGCGTTGTTTGTCGCGGCTCCGCTAGGCGGCGGGTTTTTCCCCCGGCGGCAAAGGGGCTCAAGCGAGGTTGACCGCGAACGGCTCGAGCATGATCGCGGCCTGGCAGTGCAGGGGCTGCGCGAACTCGAATTCGACCGCGAGATGGGTAAGCTTTCCGAGTCCGACTATAAGTCGCTCTACACCACCCTGGAACAACGCGCCCTCAAGGCCATGGCCGCTCTGGAGAGATTCCGAGTCGACCCGCCGCGTGGGAAAGGATCGGTCCGGAGGATCGAATCCGCGCGAGGTGCCGTTGGCGCACCGCGTGTCGCGCCGCGCGAGATCAACTTTTGTCCGCAATGCGGCGCCCGCTGCCCCGCCGACTCCCAGTTCTGCGGGGAATGTGGTGTCAGGTTGCGGCCGCGCGACCACGACCGGGCGAGCTGACGCATGGCCGCACCGGTTATCGAAACCCACGCCCTGGGCAAGACTTTCGGCCTAACTCCGGTCTTGCAGGAGACCGAGTTCAAGCTCAGCCCGGGACGGGGCGCCATTGTGATCGGCGGCAACGGCTGCGGGAAATCCACGCTGCTCTCAATCTTCGCCGGACTGGTCGCGCCCAGCGACGGCTATGCCTTGGTCTTTGGTGAAGACCCCCGCCGTTTCGCGCCGCGTTATCGCCGGCGAATCGGAATGATGTCGCATCAGAGCTTTCTCTATCCCAATCTCACCGCGCGCGAGAATCTGGAATTTTACGCGCGGCTCTACGAAGTTTCTGCGCCGCGCGACGTGGCGGAGTCATGGCTTGCACGGCTCGGGCTGGCTGATTCGGCCGGCGATCGCGTAAGAACTTTTTCCCGGGGGATGGAGCAGCGGCTGGCCGCCGCACGCGCGATGATTCACGGGCCATCACTGCTGTTGCTCGATGAACCTTTCGCGGGCTTGGATCCAGACGGAGCGGCCCGGGTGCGAACGCTTATCAAATCGGCTCTCGAGGAAGGATGCTCGATAGTCGCAACCGCGCATACTCCGTTCGCGGTCGAGGGCATCGAGTTCGAGGTTTACGAAATCGTGCGCGGACAGGTCGTGCCCTGCCAGGAAGAAGACCTACCCCGCAGGGGGCGCCTGCGTTCGCTACTCAGGCCCAGGCCTTCATGAACGCGTTTCTCGCAATCCTGCGCAAGGACCTGATACTCGAGCTGCGCGGTGGGCGAAGCACCACGGCGCTGGTGTCGCTTGCCCTGTTGGTGCTGGTGGTACTGACCTTCGCGCTCGACCGGACTGCCGGCGGGGGTCCCGCTACCGCCGCGGGCGCGCTTTGGATTGCACTGGTTTTCGCCGGAATGCTTGGCGCGACGAGGGTGATGGTTGCGGAACACGAAAACGGGTGTCTTCGTGCACTGCTCTTGAGCCCGGTCGACCGCGCCATCCTCTATGCGGCCAAGCTGACCGCTTCGACCACTTTCATGATCGCCGCTGCCCTGGCGGCGACAATCATGGCGATGCTCTTTTTCAATCTTGAGTTTTCCGACTCACTCGTGACCCTGGCGATCGCGCTGATCTTGGGTGCGCTAGGGTTCTCCGCGCTCGCGACTCTACTGGCGGCCATATCGATTCGTGCGCGGGGCGGAGAGTTGTTGTTGCCGCTGCTAATCGTGCCGCTCTTTGTGCCCGCTCTGATAGCGGGTGTAAAAGCCAGCGCGGCAGCGTTGTCGGGTGCTCCTCTTGCCGCTGCGCGCGAGTGGGTCGGAATTCTTGTCGCCTTCGATGTGCTGTTTATCGCTGCCGGCTATTTGTTGTTTGAACACGTGGTGGGAGAAGAGTAGGGCGATGAACCGGCGTCTTTACGGTGCGCTCGGCCTGTCCGCGTTGACCGCGATGCTGGTCGCTCTGTACATGGTGTTCGTGTGGGTGCCGACCGAGGCGGACCAGGGCATCGTGCAGCGCATCTTCTATTTCCACGTGCCGTGCGCCTGGGTCGCATTCGCGTCCTTCGGACTCGTCGCGATCGCAGGAATTTTCTACCTCTGGATGGGCGCACAAATTTGGGACGATCTCGGTTATGCCGCGGTCGAAATCGGCATGCTGTTCTGTACCCTGGTGCTCATCACTGGATCCCTTTGGGCAAAACCCATTTGGGGTACCTGGTGGACCTGGGATTCCCGCCTCACCACCACCTTCGTGCTGTGGTTGATGTATGGCGGCTACTTGATGCTGCGGACGATCGCGGACGACACGCAGCAAATCGCGAGGTTTGCCGCGGTGATCGGAATCGTGGCGGCGCTCGACGTGCCGGTAGTGATCGTCTCGGTGCGGCTGTGGCGAACTATTCATCCCGCCGTGCTCGTCACCCGCCAGGGTGGCCACGGTCTGGAGGATCCCCGCATGGTGGTGACGCTGCTGGTTTCGCTGGCGGCCTTCACCCTGCTCTTTGCGTGGCTCCTGCTGCTGCGCTTTTCCGAGCTCAGGATGCGCACGCGCCTGGCGGCGCTGGCCCGGGAAATCGCCCTCGCTCGTTTTCGCGCCGGCGCAGCGTAAACCGGGAAGCTCACGATGGAACACCTCGGCTACCTATTCGTGGCGTACAGCATCATCTTCGCGGCGATCTTTCTGTACGTCGCATTCATCTGGCGTCGCCAGTCGTTCCTCGAACGCGAGCTGGACGTGCTCCGTAAGCGCCTCGACGCCCTAAATGACTTGAAGGCGGGCGAAGAGGCTCCCTCGGATCGTTCCTCGTAGCGGACTCCCGATTTCTCAACTACACTTGCGCGGCGCAGATTCGTGCGCATCTTTGAATACGGACCACCTGGATGGAGTTCCGCGACTACTACAAGGTTCTGGGCGTCGAGCGTGCCGCCAGTGAAGCCGACATCAAGAGCGCCTATCGCAAACTCGCCCGCAAACATCATCCCGACGTCAATCCTGGAAACAAGGACGCCGAAAAACAGTTCAAGGAAATCAACGAGGCCTACCAGGTCCTGAGCGACCCGGCCAAGCGCAAGAAGTACGACGAACTCGGCGCGGACTGGGAACACGGCGTCTCCCAGGAGGAGATGATGCGCCGGTACGCGCGCGAGGCGGCCGCGGGCGGCCGCGGCGACGATGCGCACTTCGGAGCGGGCGATTTCAGCGATTTCTTTGAGCAGTTTTTCGGGGGTGCATCTGAACGGTTTCGCGCGGGTGGCGGAGTGCACGGATTTGGCTTTTCCGCCGAGCCGGTGCGGGCTCCCGACCTCCGCGCAGAAGTTCAAGTAAACCTTTATGATGCGATCAAGGGTGCCCGCCGCCGGCTGGAGATGGTGGCACAGGACGAATGTTCCACGTGCGGCGGCTCCGGTATCGTCACCAGTGAGCAACGGCAGGGGAAAAACCGCATCATCCAGGCTGCGCGCGCCTGCCAAACCTGCGGCGGCGCCGGCGTCATACCGACCCCGCGCGTCCTGGAAGTGACCATTCCGGTCGGAGTCACTGACGGCACCCAGCTGCGCCTCAAGGGACAGGGCGGCCGCGGCACGCGCCCCGAGCTCAACGGCGATCTATTTCTCATGGTTCGCATCGAGCCGCGTCCCCCATTCAACATTTCCGGACGGGACATCCGCTGCGAGCTGCCGGTATGGGACTACGAGGCGGCGCTGGGTGCCGAAGTCACCGCACCAACCCCCGACGGCCTCAGGGTATCGCTCAGGATTCCCGCCGCCTCGCAAACCGGGAGAGTGCTGCGGTTGCGGGGTCGCGGGATTCCGGGCCGCGGCAAGGAAGCGGCGGGAGACCTGCTGTACGAAATCAAGGTACTCGCGCCGACCGATCTGAACGACGCCGAGCTCAAGCTCATGCAGCAGCTGGCCGAAAGCCGCCGCGCGCGGGCGGTCAAAGATCCGCGGATGGAAATGATGTCGAGGAGCTGATGGCTCATGCCCAAACGCGGAGTCCGCAATCGTAAATCGTCGCGCGCCGCTGAGGGCACCCATGTCCTGATCAGTCGAAGTGCGTTCTGCACCATGATCGGGGTTACTGAGCGCCAGCTCTCGGTCTGGGAACAGGAAGAATTGCTGGTTCCAGCGCAACTCCTCGATTCCGCGGGAAAGGCTCAGGCGCTTTACGATCGTTCCGCGCTGGAACGCGCGCGCCTGATTCGCACTTTGGAACAGGAACTTGAGGTCAACCTGCCCGGTATCGGTATCATCCTCCAGTTGCTGGACCGCATGAGCCGCTAGCGGTAAGTTGCTCGGTCGGATGGCGGCGCATAGGCTTGCTAGAAGATGAGTCAGCGGCAGCGGAAAGCATTCCTCGCCGAGATGAAGCACAGTCTCGAGCGCGTTGGTGTGCGTCCTGGGTCGGCGATTCTGGTCGCGCTGTCGGGCGGGGCCGACTCCGTCTCACTGCTGCACGCGCTGGTCGAATTACGCGTATCGTGCGGCTTTCGGCTTGCGGCCGCACATCTTAATCATGCCCTTCGCGGCGACGAGTCCGATCGCGATCAATGCTTCTGCCATGACTTATGCAGTCGACTGAACGTTGACTTCATTTTTGAACGAGCAACCGCGCTTGCGCCGCAGATGCCGAACCTCGAGGAAGCCGCCCGCCAGGCTCGCCATGAATTTCTGGACCGTGCCGCAGTCCAGACCGGCAGCGAATATGTCGCGGTAGGACATCACGCCGATGACCAGGCGGAAACCGTTTTGATGCGGTTGCTGCGCGGCGCGGGGATTGCCGGGCTGTCTGCGATGGCCGAAACCGGCCCGGGTCGTTTGATCCGCCCGCTGCTCTCGCTGAGCCGCCGCGATATCTTGAGCTACCTCGAGGAGATCGGCGCGAGCTTCGTCACCGACGCTAGCAATTTCTCTTCTGCATTGCTGCGCAATCGCATTCGGCACGATCTGCTGCCGACACTCAATCGCGAATACGTGCCGGGCACCTCGAAGCGGCTCGCAGCGCTCGCCGCCGAGATGCAGTCTGTCGATAGTTTCCTGTCCCGCGCTGCCGCCCGGGAGCTCTCCGGAATGTTGCCAGTCGAAGGCGAACTTGACTTGTCCCGCTTTGCGCGGGTCGATGCTGCGCTGCGGATCCCCGTATTGCGACAGTATCTGGCCACGCAGTTGGGAAGTCTGCGCCGTCTGAACCGCGATCACCTGGAGGGTCTGAACCACCTGTGCCTTGCGGGGCCCGCCAACGGGGAAATTTCGCTTCCTGGTGGACGGCACGCAGTCCGTCAATATGATCGGCTGCGGATTACCAGTCGCGCGCCGGTTCTGCACCCGAAATTTTCTACCGCACTGGCTTTCGAAGGCACCACCGAGATCGCAGAGGCGGGGCTTGCATTCGAGGCGAGCCTGGTCGGGGCGGGGCAGGTAGCCATGCCCGCGGACCATTCATCGGCCCTCTTCGATATTGAGGCCATCGCCGCCGACGGGCTAACCGCCCGGAACTTCAAGCCCGGAGATAGGATTCGGCCGCTTGGGATGACTGGCACCCGCAAGGTGAAAGACGTGTTCATCGATAGAAAACTGCCGCCCCCATTGCGTGGCAGGTTTCCAGTAGTCGCCATGGGAACGCGGATTGTGTGGCTGCCTGGCATCTTGCGCGGGGACGGCGCGCTGGTCTCAACCGCCAGCGAAACCGTTTTGCATGTGAGGGCTCGGCATCTTGATTCGTCAGAGTAATGATTGCGCGCGAATTAACTAGCGTGATACGCTTTTTATGAAGGGAATGAACCAGTTTTCCCGCAGTATTGCACTGTGGCTCGTCCTGGGCCTGATGTTCCTGCTGTTGTTCAACATCTTCAGCAGGCAGCAGCCGCGTGAGCCGGAGATAATTTTCTCCGATTTCCTAAACCAGGTTGATAAGGGCCAGGTCAGGTCCGTCACCATCCAGGGCAACCTGATCAAGGGCGAGACCACCGCCAACGAGCATTTCAAGACCTACGCGCCCTACGATCCCGACATCGTCAAAACGCTGCGCGAAAAAAACGTGAACATCGCGGCCAAACCCGCCGAGGGTGACCCTTGGTGGATGGTGGCGCTGGTTCAGTGGTTTCCGGTTCTGGTGCTGGCGGCGCTGTGGATTTTCTTCATGCGTCAGATGCAGATCGGCGGCGGCAAGGCCATGTCGTTCGGAAAAAGCCGCGCCAAGCTGCTTACCGAGAATACCCACAAGGTCACCTTTGCCGACGTTGCGGGCATCGACGAAGCCAAGGATGAACTTGAGGAAATAATTCAATTTCTGCGCGACCCCAAGCGCTTCACCCGCCTGGGAGGGAGAATTCCCAAAGGCGTTCTTCTGGTCGGACCTCCCGGAACCGGCAAAACCCTGCTGGCGCGCGCGATAGCGGGCGAGGCCGGCGTTCCATTCTTCTCGATTTCCGGTTCCGACTTCGTCGAAATGTTCGTCGGTGTGGGCGCGTCGCGGGTGCGGGATCTTTTCGTCCAGGGCAAGAAGCACGCGCCCTGCATTATCTTCATCGACGAGATCGATGCGGTCGGACGCCATCGTGGCGCAGGTCTGGGCGGCGGACATGACGAGCGTGAGCAGACCCTGAACCAACTGCTCGTGGAGATGGACGGGTTTGAGGCAAACGAGGGTGTCATCCTGGTCGCCGCGACCAACCGTCCTGACGTCCTCGATCCCGCTCTCCTGCGTCCCGGTCGATTCGATCGCCGGGTAGTGGTTCCGCGGCCGGACGTAAGAGGCCGCGAGGGAATTCTGAAAGTCCATACCCGCAAGGTCCCGCTCTCGGACGACGTCAATGTCGACAAGCTCGCGCGCTCAACGCCCGGTTTTGCGGGCGCCGATCTCGAGAACCTGGTGAACGAGGCCGCACTGCTGGCCGCCCGCCGCAACAAAGACAAAGTTGATATGGCAGACTTCGAGCTTGCCAAGGACAAAGTCATGATGGGGGCGGAGCGGCGCTCGATGGTGATGTCACTGGCCGAGCGCAAGAACACCGCTTTTCACGAAGGTGGACACGCGCTGGTCGCAATGCTGCTGCCGGGGGCCGACCCGGTACACAAGGTCACTATCATTCCGCGCGGCATGGCCCTCGGTGTCACGCAGCAACTTCCCCTCGACGATCGCTACACCTATTCGCGCGACTACCTGATGACCAGACTTGCGATGATGTTTGGCGGTCGGGCTGCGGAAGAACTGGTCTTCGGTCACATGACCACCGGTGCCGGAGATGACATCGAGAAAGCTACCGAACTCGCGCGCAAGATGGTCTGTGAGTTCGGCATGAGCAAGGAGCTCGGCCCGATGACCTTCGGCAAGCGCGAGGAACAGGTGTTCCTCGGGCGCGACATCGCGC
Organism: Candidatus Binataceae bacterium; assembly: GCA_036495685.1. Classification (NCBI taxonomy): domain Bacteria; phylum Candidatus Binatota; class Binatia (SeqCode); order Binatales (SeqCode); family Binataceae (SeqCode); species Binataceae bacterium (SeqCode). The sequence continues at coordinate 53,263 of DASXMJ010000038.1, forward strand.
ACCACAAGGACTATTCCGAGCACACCGCAATCGAAATCGATCGCGAGGTGCGGCGCATCATCGATGACGCCTATCAGAAGGCGCGGCAGCTTCTTTCCGATCACGCTCCCTTACTTCAGGCGGTTGCGGAACGGCTCCTGGAGAAGGAAGTGCTGGACGGCTCCGAAGTCGAGGCGATGGTGAGAGCATTCAAGGAAGGCCGCCCGATGCCTGCGAGCGCTCCCGTGGCCGACGGTTACGGCCGTGTCGCGTCCGAAGTCGGAAAGCCGAAGCCAGTGGACGCAGAGGCACCCGTGGCTCCGGGCCTCCCAGCCAAGCCAGTTCTGGTGTAGCGACCCCTCCGGCGTCGACGGGGCGGCTCCGGGTTCGAACAGGTTTCTTGAATGGCATGGGGAGCTTAGTCGCTCCGTACCACGCCATGGGGGCCGCATGAAATGAGCGACGCCTCTGAAAATCGCGCTCGGCACCGACGCGCGCCTCGAACCACTCCCAGCAATTCAAGGTTTCCGGATCGTATGCGTCTGCATGACGGACGGGTCGTGCATTTCCCGGCCGTCATGGGCGTGCTGAACGTTACCCCCGATTCCTTTTCCGACGGTGGCGAGTACCTCAAGCCTGAGCGTGCGATCGCGCATGCTCTCGAAATGCAGGAGAACGGCGCGGACATCATCGACCTGGGCGGCGAATCTGCCCGTCCTTCCGGCGCTCGTGAGGTGCCGGTTGAAGAGGAACTGCGCCGGGTGCTCCCCGTGCTTCGCGGCTTGGAGGGGCGCTTGCGCGTTCCGCTCTCTATCGACACGCGCAAGGCGGAGGTGGCACGCGCGGCGCTCGAGCATGGCGCCGCGATCATCAACGATGTGACCGCGCTCGGCTACGATCCTCAAATGGCGCGCCTGGCGGCCGCCAGCGGGAGCGCAGTGGTCCTCATGCACATGCGTGGTTCTCCCGAAAACCATATGCGCTTCGCGCGCTATCGCGACGTGGTAATCGCCGTGACTGGTTACCTTGCGGCGCGTGCAAAATATGCGATCCGTGCGGGAATACCCGCATCGCGCATCATCCTCGACCCGGGCATCGGGTTTGCCAAAACCGCCCAGCACAGCCTGGCGATCCTCAACTCCTTGCCCGTGCTGTGTACCCTCGGCTATCCCGTATTGGTGGGTACTTCGCGCAAGAGCTTCATCCGCCGCGTCGCGGGAGACTCTCCGCGGGAAATTGAGTTCGGAAGCGCGGCGGCGGATGCGCTTGCGGTGGCGGCGGGAGCGGCGATTGTGCGCGTGCACGATCCCGGCGCAGCGCGCGCCGCGGTCCGGATGGCCGTCGAGATGGGGGGGCGCAACATCACGAAGTAGAGGCAAGCTCGATGCCGAATTACGTTCCGATGATTCCCGCGCCGCGATGGCAGGATATTCTGGATGTCCTGATCGTCGCCTATGTCATTTATCGGATCGCGATGCTGATTCGCGGCACGCGCACCATGCAGATGATCGTTGGCCTGGTGATCGTAGGTGCCGCATTCGTGATCTCGCAGGTCCTCGGCCTGTTTACCCTCAACTGGCTGCTGAACAATTTTCTCGGCTCCCTGTTCGTCATCTTGGTGGTGATTTTTCAGGCGGATATTCGCCGCGCGCTAACCCGCGTCGGCGCACAGTCCTTTTTCGGCCCGCGCACGCCCGCGGCCAGCGCGGCCGAGGAAATCACCACCGCAGTCGCATGGCTAGCGGCGCGCCGAATCGGTGCACTCATCGTCATCGAGCAGGATGATGGTCTCAACGACTTCGTCGAAAGCGGGCGACTGGTGTATGGCAAGGTCTCGCCCGAATTGCTCGAGACCATCTTCATGCGTGGTTCGCCGCTCCACGACGGCGCAGTGATCATCAAGGGTGATCAGATTTTGGCGGGCGCGTGTGTGCTGCCGCTTTCCTCGAACCCGAACGTCAGCCTTGCGCTGGGCACCCGGCATCGCGCGGCGATCGGCATGACCGAGGACAGCGATGCGGTGGTGATCGTTGTCTCCGAAGAGGATGGCACGACTTCCATCGCGCGCCGCGGTGAACTGAAACGCGAGATTCCCCCAAACGAGGTCATGTCATTCTTGCGCGGCCTGCCGAGCTGAGCAGCTGAAGACCAAAAGGACTCGTGCGTATACCGAATCTAGAGCTGCTCCGGACGATCCGCGTGGGCGACTTTGCGCGTCGCATGCGGCGCAACGCCGGAACGCGCGTAATCGCTCTGTTGATCGCGGTGGGTCTATGGGTTTTTGTCAATGCGGGTCAACGCGGAGCGGTCGAGACGCTCTCGGTGCCAATCAGCTATCGGTCTATTCCGCCGGGCCTCGTGATCGTGAATCATCCCCCCGACTTCGTGAAAATTGAGGTCGCCGGGCCCCGCACCCTCCTTTCCTTGCTCGATCCCGAACGCCTCACCGTGAGACTCGATCTTGCCAACGTCCCGACCGGACGGTCCGACCTCAAGCTGTCGCCCTCGATCTTCAGCGTGCCGCGGCAGACCAGCGTCACCCGTATCACTCCCGATGAAGTCCACGTCGACGTGGATCGCATCGTGATGCGTGAGCTGCCGGTGCATCTGGAGGTTGACGGACAACCCGGACCGAACTTCGAGATCAATGCGATCGACCTGAGACCGTCGGTGGTGGCGGTTAGCGGGCCCAGCCGCTACGTTCTCGCGTTGCAGAAAATCGACACCGAACCACTCGAGCTGAAGGGCGAATCCACCGACGTGGAAGCGCGCCTGACCTTGCTGAGCCCCGATCCCAACGTCCATCTCGGCGCGAACCGGGTCCAGGTTCATCTCGACATCACGGAAGTAATTGCCAATCGCGAGTTCAAGGGCATTCCGGTCGAAGTCCGGGATACCGACTTCAAGTTCCGGATCTCGCCGCAGAAGGCGAACATTACCTTGCGCGGACCCGCCGTCAAGCTCGACGGACTCGACCCCAAGGGGCTGGTCTATGTAGACGCCAGGGGCGGTGATCCGGGCGCGCACGAGTTCCCCGTGCAGGTCGACCTGCCGGACGGCATGCAGTTGGTGAAGCAGAGCCCCGTCCACGTGAGGGTGCGGATTTACAAAGAGAAGCGAATTGACATCAACGATGGAAAGACATCCTAAGCTATTCGGCACCGACGGAGTGCGGGGCGTCGCCAATCTCGAACCGATCACTTCCGAGACTGCCCTGAAACTGGGCCGCGCGCTGGCGCACGTGTTTCGGAATTCCTCGGGTCGACGGCGCAAGATTCTCATCGGCAAGGACACCCGACTGTCGGGCTACATGCTCGAAACCGCGTTGGAATCCGGCATCTGCTCGATGGGGGTTGATGTCTGGCTGGTGGGACCGCTGCCTACTCCGGGGATCGCCTTTCTTACCCGGAGCATGCGCGCGGAGGCTGGAGTGGTAATTTCGGCTTCCCACAATCCGTTTCAGGACAACGGGATAAAGTTCTTCTCCCGCGACGGGTTCAAGCTCGACGATGAAACGGAAGCGCGCATCGAGGACCTGGTTTTCGATGATCGCGCGCTGACCGAGCATCGTGCGGTGGGCGGCGCGATCGGCAAGGCGGCACGGATTGACGACTCGCACGGCCGCTATCTGGTGTTTCTGAAAGCCTGTGTGCCCCGAACAGTGATGTTCGATGGCCTCAAGGTCGTGATCGACTGTGCCAACGGTGCGGGCTACAAGATTGGACCCGAAGTGCTCGACGAACTCGGCGCGGAGGTAGTCACTCTCGCGGTCGACCCGGATGGCAAGAATATCAATCTGAATTGCGGAGCGACGCATCCGGAAAATCTCGCAAAGACGGTAGTCGCCGAGCGCGCGAACATCGGAATCGCGCTGGATGGTGATGGTGACCGCGCGATTCTGGTCGATGAAAAAGGCGAAATTTTCGACGGCGACGATGCGATGGCGACGCTCGGAATCAAAATGGCGTCCGAGGGAAAGCTTAATGCGAACACCGTGGTCGCGACGGTGATGAGCAACTTCGGGCTAGAGCTCGCGCTACGCAAGGCGGGGGTTACGCTGGTGCGCACCGATGTCGGGGATCCCGTGGTCGCGCGCGAGATGCGCAACCACTCCTACAACCTCGGCGGCGAGCAATCCGGCCACGTTATCTTCATGGATCATTCGACCACCGGCGATGGACTGATCACTGCGCTGCTGGTGTTGACCGTGATGGTTGAGAGCGGCCGTCCTCTCAGCGAACTCAGGGCGATGCATCGGGTGCCGCAGGTGCTCGAGAACATCAAGGTTAGCGAGCGCCGCCCTCTGGCAGAAGTTTCCGAGATCCGGCGTGCCATCGCCGCCGCGGAGCGGCGCCTCAATGGAACCGGCCGACTGCTGGTCAGGTACTCGGGCACCGAAATGCTCGCTCGCGTGATGGTCGAGGGCGAAGACTCCAAAGTAATCCGCACCATCGCACACGAGATTGGCGCGGCAATCCAAAAAAATCTGGGGGCCCAATCCCTTCCTCCCCTTGTCCAGGGAAAGGGGCAGGGCGAGCTGGCGCGCTCGAAACTTCGCCGCGATTGACGTCGCCCCGACTGGGTCGGGCGCGTCTGCTACCGCTTTCTTCTGTGACCCCCGGGCGGTGGGTTCGAAGCGGGCTTAGAGCCAAGCGCCTTCAAGTAAGCTTTGACCGCTCGAGTAAGTCCCAGATAAAGCGCATCCGATATCAGCGCGTGTCCGATGGATACTTCCGCCAGTCCCCGCACCGCTTTCACATAGGCTGAAATGTTGTCGAGATTCAGATCGTGCCCTGCGTTTACCCCCAGTCCTTCCTCCCGGGCGACTCGGCCTGCCATCCGATGCAGCTCCAGGATCCGTCGGCCTTTCTCGGTCCCAAAGGTACGCGCATACATTCCGGTAAACAGCTCGATTCGATCCGCCCCCAGGGTCCGGGCCCTCGGCACCTGAGTCACGTCCGCTTCCACAAACAGACTGGTACGAATTCCATTGTCGCGCAGCCTTTTCATTACATCACGCAGCCAGTCGTTGCCCGACACAAGATTCCACCCGGCGTTCGACGTCAGCACGTCCGGCGGATCGGGTACCAGGGTGCATTGGGTAGGTCGCACCTGGCAGACGAGGTCGAGAAATTCCGGACCGGGATAACCTTCGATGTTAAACTCGACCTTCAGCATCTGCGCGAGCTCGAGCACATCAGAACGCCTGATATGCCGCCCATCGGGCCGCGGATGCACGGTAATTCCGTGACAGCCCGCCGCGATTGCCGTGCGCGCCGCCTTAAGCACGCTCGGCAGCTCCCCGCCCCGAGAGTTGCGCAGGACCGCGATTTTGTTGAGGTTGACGCTGAGCTTGACCACCCGACGATTCTCCACGCCACCGAAGTGCGAAGCTACAGAGCAAACAAAAGCGCGGCGGTCTTCACTACCGATCGCCTCCCAAGAGGCCCGTTCGTTCGGGAAGGGACAAGGTTTTTCCGGATCATGATTTTGCATTTGCAAGCGAGCGGGATCCCCAAAGCTGAATTTTCCACGGTCGCGCAACTTGGGTTCTGGTTCGCCTTGCTTTTCTGGCCAGGGGCGACCGGTTAGTTTGATTTCTAAGGGCAGATGGGAGCAGGGCGCTTAGTTCAATGATCCTCCTCACCGCAGCGGAGAGCCGGGAACTCGACCGGCTAAGCCAGGAAAAATTCGGAATCGATTCCTACGCGTTGATGACCCGCGCCGGGGAGGCCTGCGCGGAAGCGCTCCTCGCTCTGCATCTCGCTTGCGCCAAAACCGGCGTGCTGGTGGTGGCCGGTAAGGGCAACAACGGCGGCGATGGTTTGGTGGCGGGGCGCCGCTTGCTCGAGTGTGGAATTCCGACCAGGGTGCTTCTTTTGGGCTGGGGTTCCGATCTCAAGGGCGATGCGGCCCGGGCGCACCATGAATTTGTTGGCAGGGGTGGCACCATCATTCAGGCGCCGGACGAAGCACACGTGCAGGCGGGGGGTGCGCAAGCGCCCGGCGCGGTCATAGACGCGATTTTTGGCACCGGCCTTAATGCCGAGGTGCGCGGCACCGCGGCGCGCGCAATCGAGATGATCAATTCGTGGCGGGTTCCGGTCGTTGCGATTGATATTGCCTCGGGGGTGAGTTCCGACACTGGAGCCGTCATGGGGGTTGCGGTGCGCGCAACCCAGACCATCACGTTCGGGTTCGCTAAGTTCGGCCATGTCTCTTATCCCGGGGCCGAGCTGTGCGGTGAGTTGAAGGTGGTGGACATCGGGTTCGCGCCGGGGGCAATGGCTGCGATCGCGCCGCGAGGGCGCTATTTCGAAAAAGCGGATGCGATACCACTTCTCGGTGTGCGCGCCACCAATTCGCACAAGGGGAACTACGGCCATCCGATGGTGATAGCTGGCAGCCGCGGCAAATCCGGCGCCGCTATCCTGGCCTCGCGCGCCGCACTTAGGACCGGCGCCGGCCTCGTCACCGCCGCCGTCCCGGAGTCGGTCCAGCCTATCATCGCTTCCGCGCAGGCAGAGTTGATGACCGAGCCCATCGCCGAGCGCGAAGGCCACTTCGACGCAAGCGTGGCCGGTAGGGCATTGAAGCACCTAATCGACGGAAAGAGCGCGCTCGTGTTTGGTCCCGGTGCAGGCATGAACGATGACACCGTCGAGCTGCTGCTGTGGCTGATAGCGGAGGGCGTGGCGCCTGACCGCCCAATGCTCATCGACGCTGATGGTCTGAATGCGCTCGCGTCAATCGGATGCGAAAAGGCTGCAGCGGCTCGGGGTCAGCTGGTCCTGACCCCGCATCCAGGCGAGATGGCGCGTCTCCTGAAGATCAGCACCGCGGCGGTGAACGCGGATCGTATCTCCGCAGCACGAACCTTGGCACAGAGAACTGGTGGGTGCGTGCTGCTTAAAGGTGCCCGATCGGTAATTGCGGATGCCGCCGGCGTGGTTTGCGTCAACTCGAGCGGGAACCCCGGTATGGCTACGCCCGGCATGGGGGATGCCCTCTCCGGGATTGTGGGTGCCTTGATGTCGCGACAAATGACGACCTTCGATGCTTTGACCCTTGGCGTGTTCCTGCACGGCTACGCGGCAGATCGCGTCGCTGCCCGTCGAGGGAGGGTGGGGTACCTGGCGGGCGATCTAATTGAGGAACTCCCCTCGGCGATGGAAGCCCTGAGCGCTGCTGAGTCGCGCGAACCGGGGATATAGAATGTGTCTATGAGCCCCACGCGACGCGAACCTGGGGTCACTGCTTCGGCAATTTTCGTAATCGAAAGTAAGTCGGCCCACGAGACTAAAGCATGGGGACGGCGGCTCGCATCGCTGCTCGAAGGCGGAGAACTGCTCGGGTTGATCGGCGACCTGGGTGCCGGCAAGACGTGCTTCATCAAGGGCATGGCCCGGGGTCTCGCCCTTCGCGAAGAGGACATCCTGAGCCCGAGCTTTACGCTTATTCAGGAGCACCACGGACGCTTGCCCCTTTTCCACATCGACCTCTATCGGCTCGACGCGGCTAGCCTCGAGGATCTGGGACTGCGCGAATACCTGTTTTCCGCCGGCATCGCCGCGGTCGAATGGTTTGAGCGTCTGCGCGAGGCAGAAGACCTGGATTTCCTCGCGGTCCGAATCAGCTACGCGGGTGCCAATGCGCGGCGCATCGAATTCAGCGCCACCGGCGAGCGCCACGCCGCGCTGATCGCGCGCCTGCGCAGCCATTTCGAATAAAGGTGTTCCTCGGTATCGGTAAGCACGGGAGGGCAGGCCGCGGGTCTCCCTGGGTTGGGTGCGCGACTAGCTTCCGCTGTTCAGAATTGAATCCAGAAACTCTGTGGTGCGCAGCTTTCGATCAAGGATCGAGTTCAGAAAGCGCGCGATGGCCAGCGCGCCATCGGCTCCGGCGGGAGTCGTGCCGCTGACCTGGTCGAGCGCCATCACACCGAGTCTGGATAGCGCCGCAGCGCTTTCCATCCGCAGCCGGAGAGCGGCTTCGGGAACGCCGCTGCGACAGCGTGCGCAAACCACTCCTCCGCGCCCGACCACAAAGTAGACCGCCTCGGTATCCGCTTGGTTCGCGCATACCCGGCATTGTGCAAACTCAAGTCCGAAACCCGCCCATCGTAACGCACGCAGCTCGAACGCCTGTCTTATCGCGGCCTCAGCCGAACGCTCCGACAGCACCACAAGCGCGTTGAGCAGACTGTGATACGCATCGGCGGCATCGCCGGCCTCTACCGTCAGCATGTCCGTCAGCTCCAGCATGTAAGCGCCAAGCGCGATTCGACCAAGGTCATCTTCGATACGGAATTGAACCAGGTCCGCCGCTTCGGCGCGCGTGATGAACACCAGCTGGCCATACGGACGGCGGCGGAAATGCACCATCACATGCGAGAAGGGCTCAAGCTTGCGTTCAAACCGATGTCGCGATGCTTTTGCGCCTTTTGCGATGCCGCCAATCTTTCCGTAGTCCCGCGTGAGCAGCGTCACTATCCGGTCCGATTCGGCATAGTCGCGCGCCCGAAGCACAACCGCGGGCGAAGTTTCCTCGGCGGGCATTGTTCAAAAAGAGTTAGTCGGGTTGCAGGAAGTTCCTCTTCGGATTTCGGAGGCGTCCTTGGGTGGTTAGAAATGTTTCCCCGGCGGCTTAGGTGCCCATAGTTCGACGTAGCATCGCTTGCTGAATCTCCCGCACTTCCGAGCGCATCGCGTCGGCTCCAGGGATAGTTCGCCCCGCGTCCGATGCTGCCTGCAGCAGGGTTTCGAACTTGACCAGGATATTTGCGATTTTGGTGTGCGCCTCGACCACGGCACGGTCGCGCAATTCGTTGCTTTCCCAGGGGCGCTGCGCATAGTCACGCAGCTCCTGGCTTTGGATGAGCAGCTCACGCGCCTCTTCCTCGTATCCCCGAACCAGACGGCGCAGCAGGTCAGTCACTTTGGGGCGTTCCTCGGGGTCCTTCCACAAGACGTGCTCCAGAAACATCAGGTCGTCTTCGATCACGACCGAACGGCCAAAAATAATCGCGTGCGCGCGCAACACATCGAGCGAATTTTTCCAGCGGCGGTCCGAAACCACGATCTGCTCGCGACCCAGGCTCCGGCGCAGCTCCGCGATCTCGTTGAAGATTGCGCCCGGAATCTTAACCATCGCCACGGTCCCGGCAAGCGCGTTCAGTTCGGCGAAGCTCAACGTAGTTCGGCTTTCCGCCGCGGCGCCGTCCAACATCTTGAGGAAGTGAAAATCTTCCGTGATGTATCCGGTGATAAACCGGAACATGAATCGATCGTACAGGGCGCTCAACTCCTCTTCGTCTGGCAGCTCGTTGGAAGCGCCGAACATCGTGATCAGCGGGGTGGGGATGCGCTCGCGGCCATTGTGAAAGATCCGTTCGTTGATGAGCGTGAGCAATGCGTTGAGAATCGAGGAGTTCGCCTTGAAGATTTCATCAAGGAACGCAATATGCGCCTCGGGCAGCTTGTGCGTGGTGACCCGCCGGTAGTCGTCCTGTTCGAGCCCCTTCAAGCTGACGGCGCCGAACAGTTCTTCCGGCGTGCTGAAGCGGGTGAGCAGCCATTGAAAGTAGTTGGCTTCGTCAATCCGGGCGCACAGCTCGTCGGCCAGCATCGACTTCGCCGTTCCGGGCGGGCCGATCAGCAGCACGTGGTTGCGCGAGAGGAGTGCAGCGAGCGCTCCATCGATCAGCTCTGCTCGCTCCAGGAAGGCGCGATTCAGTTGGTCACGAATTTCCCCGAGCTTGACGATTGGCGCAGAAGCCATGGTGGTCCGTTTAACAAGATTTAGCAGACGCGGCGCGGTGGCCAAAGGTGTGCACGCGCTATCATAGGCTCGCTTGCCGATCTTGCTCCGCTGGGGCTACAAAAGAGACGACAAGCGCCCGGCGGTTCTGACCCGGGGGCGCCCGGAGGCGTCAATGGAAAAAGCTCTGGCAGGCGTGAAAGTGCTCGATCTCACTCAATTCGAAGCCGGCACCTCGTGCACCGAAATGCTCGCGTGGCTGGGCGCTGATGTCATCAAGGTCGAATCTCCCAAGATGGGCGAGCAGGGGCGATGGATGTTGACCGAGAAACCGGGTGTCGACTCCTACTATTTTATGCTGCTCAATGCGAACAAGCGCAGCATCACGCTCAATTTGAAGAGCGAACAGGGCCGCGCGATGTTCATCGAGCTGGTCAAGAAGGTCGATATTCTGAGTGAAAACTACTCGCTCGGCACGCTCGAGGGGCTCGACCTCGGCTACGAGAAGCTTCGCCAGATCAATCCGCGTCTCATCTATCTGACCATCAAGGGGTTCGGTACTAGCGGACCATATAGTTCGTACAAGAGCTTCGACATGATCGCGCAGGCATCGGGCGGTGCGATGTCGCTCACCGGTTTCACCGGAACGCCGCCCCTCAAGCCGGGACCGACTATCGGGGATACCGGCACCGGGATGCATGCCGCAATCGGAGTACTGGCCGCCTACATTCAGCGTCAACGCACCGGAAAGGGGCAGAAGGTCGAACTCGCGATGCAGGAGGCGGTCCTGAACTTCTGCCGCGTCCCGATGATGGGTACCTACGTCACCCACAAGCCGGTGCCGCGTACCGGAAACCGCCTCGGTGGTGGACCGGGCGACATCTTCAAATGCGCACCCGGCGGCGACAACGACTACGTCTTCATCCTGTGCACCACGCCGGAGATGTGGAAGAGTCTGTGCGCGGCGATGGGTCAACCGGCCCTGGCCGACGACGATCGCTTCAAAGATCCACGGTCGCGCGCGCACAACCTCGAGGCTTTGACCGCAACCATCAATGAATGGACCGGTAAACATACCAAACATGAAGTCATGAAAATCCTAGGCGAAGCCGGCGTGCCGTGCGGCAAGGTGCTCGACAGCGTCGAGCTGCTCAACGATCCGCACCTCAAAGAGCGCGGAATGATTGTGACCGTGAACCATCCAGTGCGTGGCGAGTTCACCATGCCCGGATGCCCGGTGCGGCTCGAGGACTCGCCCGCCGAGGTAACCTCCGCGCCGCTTCTGGGCCAGCACAATGGCGAAGTCTACGGCGAGTTGCTGGGCATGACCGCCGGCGATCTCGACCGCCTAAAGGCGGACGGTGTCGTCTGATTCTCGCGGAGATCGCGAGCTAAATCTCAAGTGCTTCACGCAGCTCCAGCGCGGCGGCGCCGCCGCTGCTATCGCCCAGGCGGATCGAACCGATGCGGCTGCGAACTCCGCTCAGAACCGCGACGAACCCGAGGACATTGATCGCGACCACGGTCCAGAACAACACCCAACAAACGTAGATGGCGACACGCAAGGACGGGTCGACGAACAAGGTCGGCAGCCAGGCGCCAATCGGAGAGCCTATCGTCCCGGACAGATGCAACAGCAGTCGCGCGTAACGCGGCTGCGCCAGGTACTGGCCGAAGCACATCTTGAACCGCGGCTCGAACCCATAAAGATACGCATACTCGTAGCGGACGCCGAGTAGGCAGCCTACCGCGACCTTGATGAGCGGCTGAAACGCGATTGTCCAGATCACCGCGGAAACGATGACCAGCAAATTTGATTGGTGCCGAGAGCCCAATGCAAGAACCACCGCGCCGGCGATTGCGAGCCCAAGTTCGGCGAGATAACCAGCCGGCACCGAAACCGTACTTCGTCCACTCCGTTGGTGCAGCTTCCGGCTGATCCGCGACAGATTTTCGGCCACCGACCGTCGTTCGGCTATTGGAAGAGCGCGTACTTCGTTCACGACCCGCGTCCACGGTCCAGCGCGGTAGCGATTGGAATCGACTTCCCGCTCGATCGCCACAAGCTGATCGGACAAGGCGTCCGGCAGCTGGATCTTTTCCTCGCTCATAGAGGGATCCTAGTAATTGGTGTGGATTCCCTTTTACCTGTCTCGCAACAGCGTTGACGGTCCCACGTCAGTCGTATGAGCATTGAACGTGAAAGATGGAAATTCCAGCTTACGGATCGTCTTGCTTGGGATCATCGGTGCAATCACTCCAGCATTGTGCCGGGCCGCTCCGCCCAAAGCGGTTCCTTCCCCTGCCCATGTGATCGTGGTGATGGAAGAAAACCGCGGATATGACGAGATCATTGGCTCGCAGCAAGCTCCGTATATCAACCAACTAGCCTTCGCCGGAGCTTCATTCACCAACGCGCACGCGATCACGCATCCCAGTCTGCCCAACTACCTCGCCTTGTTCTCGGGGTCTACGCAGGGTGTCACGAACGACTCCTGCCCTCTCTCGTTCCGCCTGCCAACTCTACAGAGCGACTTACTTGAAGCTAAGTTGAGGTTCGTGGGTTATTCAGAGGATTTGCCAGCGACCGGATCCGATGTCTGCTTTTCCGGCTATTACGCGCGCAAGCACGCTCCATGGACCTATTTCCCTGACGATCCTCCCGCCAACAATAGACCGTTCGCCGACTTTCCGAGGAATCTCGCCGAGCTGCCCACGGTGTCATGGGTGATTCCCAACCAGGTCAACGACATGCACAGTGGCCCGATCCTGCAGGCAGACAGCTGGTTGCGCAGCAACCTTTTGCGTTACGTGACATGGGCGCAGAGGAACAACAGTATCCTCATCCTCGACTGGGACGAAGACGACGGTGGTTTGACCAACCACATTCCGACAATTTTTGTCGGACCGATGGTGAAGCCGGGTCGATATAGTGAAAGGATCGATCACTACAACGTCCTGCGTACGATCGAAGATATGTACGGATTGTCGCACTTGGGCCATTCCGCCGCAGCTCCGATCGTCGACGTTTGGCAATAAGAACTCAGACCCTGACGCGTCCACATGATAGGGGACTCGTAGCTCGAACCACCGAAGCCGAAGCGGGTGCGAAAGGATACCACTATTGCGAACGCGCCGACTGCCTTCACTTGGCAACGGTTCCTAATTTCCGGATTTTCGCAGGCACCGGCGCGATCGCGATCCCGCGGCATCCTGCCGCACAAACCTTTGCGGGCACTAAGAACTCGGCCGAAAAAGCAAAGCGCCGTCCGTCAGGCGACCATACTGCATCGTTGGCGTTAAGCTGGCAGTCGGTTACCTGCAGAGCCTCTCCAGTCAGCGCGGATTCGATGAAGATGGCGTAGTTGCCGTTAAGGCATCCGCGCCGGGACTCGAACGTCGGGAAACTGTCGTTGGGTGACCAATCCGGAGTGCGGCCCTGCAAAGGATCGAGTTGATGCAGGTCGGTATCAACTGAGTCGGGTTGGTATTCACTGGGATGAGCCGCTGGATCCAGATCTGATTATGATCATCGTCGTACTGGCTTCCGGCCTGTGGCACCTGTGCTGCAAAAGCAAGCTGGGCCCCATCACGCGATATGGCAGACTGACCGGTCCAAAGCTGAGCGGTCGAAGTCTCGCTCTGCAATAGCGTTCCGTCGGGCACGCTGACCAGAACGATAAAAGGTGGGTCGGACCCTTCGACCGTGACCGCAGAGCCGTCCGGGAACCATGATGGGTAGCCGTCGGGAATCGATGGCATGGTTGGAAGCCGGGTGGGTGCCTTGCCATCGGTTCCGACTACGTAGATTCCGTCTAGGCCACCCGCCGCGTAGTGGTCGCCGGTAAACGCGATCGGAGTGACGATCGTCGGGTCCGAACTCCGGAGCCAGTTCGAGCGGGTCGCCGAAACCCCATCAATTTCCAAAAACTCAGACGGCTGCCCTCCATTGGATGGAACGGTGAAGAGCTTCCAGATCCCGGCCGGCGCGCCTCCAGCGCATCCGGTGGAAATGTCACAACGGCTGAAGAGGATCGTTTTTCCATCGGGCGACCACCGTGGCCAGTAGTCGACTTGGCCCGGCGTGTGGGTCACATAGCGAAA
>DASXMJ010000039.1 GCA_036495685.1 Candidatus Binataceae bacterium
TCCGATACCGACCGCTGCTTATAGACAACATCATCGTGACCGGGTCGTTCGCCATGCTGACGCCCACCGCCGGTTTCAAAGACATTTACCAATCCAACGTTCTGTTCTCGAGCCTGCTCGGCGTGACGTTGACGTACTGACCTAGCGAACTGGAAGTGAGCGGACGTCTCCAAATAGCCATCACGACTGAACTACCGCGTCTGCGCCGTGCGATCGTGGTTGTGCTCATGGCTATGCCACTGATGTTCGGCTGTCAGCAACCCTACGATCCGGCTAACCCGGGTGGCATGCCGCCGGAGCACCCGGTTCCCGCGCGTGCCATTGTGACGAAGCCCGCGATGCCGGAGGACATTTCCAAGCAGACCCAGGCCGAGGCCGACGCAAAAAGTGCGGGCTGCAAGGCATCCAATTGCCACGCCGGCATCGAAGAAATGCACGCCGATGGATTGCCGATCGGATGTGTCGACTGTCACGGCGGCAACGCCAAGGCGACCAGCAAGGAAGCTGCGCATGTCCATCCGCTAAACGCCGAAGACTGGCCCAAGACCGGGCGGCTGCCGGTGCGCTCTTACTCGATGCTGAACAACGAATCGCCGGAGTTCGTACGGTTCGTAAATCCCAGCGACCTGCGCGCCGCGCGGCTTAGCTGTGGCGGGAAGAGTTGTCACGCCGAGGAAGTCGAGCACGTGCGCAAGAGCATGATGGCCACCGGGGCGATGCTCTGGGAGGCTGCGCTCTACAACAACGGCGAATATCCGTGGAAGTTTGCCCGCTACGGTGAATCGTACAGCGAAAATGGCAATCCCACCCGGGTGCAGACGCTGCCCCCGCCCAGCGCCGAGGAGACACAGGTCCATGACATTCTGCCCTATCTAGACCCGCAGCCGCGTTTTGAAATTACCCAGCCCGGGAACGTATTGCGGGTCTTCGAGCGTGGCAATGATCGACTCTCGGTACGCGGCTATGGCACCAAGGTCCGCACCGACCCCGTCTACCAGAGCTTGCAGCGGACGCGGCTGATGGATCCCACGCTGTGGTTTCTCGGTACCGCGGATCACTCGGGGGACTATCGGTCGAGCGGATGCGCAGGCTGTCACGTCATCTATGCAAACGATCGCGATGAATCGCACTCCGTTCAATATGCACAATACGGCAACGAGGGGCATAGCTACTCCAAGGATCAGTCGATTCCAAAGAATATCTCCGGCTTTCCGATTCGCCATCAATTCACCAATTCGATTCCGTCCTCGCAGTGCGTAGTCTGCCACGTGCATCCCGGCACCAACGTGGTGAATAGCTATTACGGGACCATATGGTGGGACAACGAGAGCGACGGCGAATACTTCTATCCCAAGCAGCCCAAGAAGCTTACCGCGGATCAGGAAGCCGTCGCTCTGATGGCCAATCCCGAAGCGGCGAACGTCAAGGGTCTATGGTCGGACAACAAGTTTCTGACCAGCAGCTCAGAGCTGAATCCCAAGCTCGCGCACGTGCAAATCGCCGATTTCCACGGCCACGGGTGGATCTTTCGCTACGCCTGGAAACGCGATGAAGCCGGCAATCTGCTCGACAAGCGCGGCAAGGTGGTTCCCGACAACGCCTACAAATGGCGGCGCGCCGTCAAACTCCAGGACATCCACAATGAATACGGAATGCAGTGCGCCGACTGTCACTTCGAGGGAGACGCGCACGGCAACGGCAATCTATATGGCGAGGTTCGCAACGCTATCCAGGTGCGCTGCGAGGACTGTCACGGCACCTACACCAAGTACACCGACTTTCTTGCGACCGGCAACGCGGGCACCGAGGACGGCAAACCTTTAAATCTCACCCGCAGCGATCAGACCAAGAAAACCCCCTTCGGCAATCGCTTCCGCGAGCGGCGTAAGGAAGGCGGCGTCATCGAGGTCGAGCAGCAATCGACCATGAAACGCGATCTCAAGTGGCCGGTTCCACAGCTTGCGACTCTCGACAATCCCAATTCGAAGGCATGGAACCGCGCCTACGAGGCCGCGGCCTACGCGCATACGGTTCAGAAGGACGGCAAGACCTGGGGAAAGACCAATGTCTCGGACGAGGAGCTGGCACATCCGCTCAAAGACATGTCCTGCCAGACCTGTCACTCGTCGTGGGTCCCAAGCTGTTTTGGCTGTCATCTGCCGATGAAGGCGAACATGCGCCGCCAGATTCTGCACTACGACGGCGACATGACCCGCAACTGGACCAGCTACGACTATCAAACGCTGCGCGAAGACGTGTTCATGATTGGTCGCGACGGTGTCACCACCGGCAATCGCATCTCCCCGGCACGTTCGTCATGCGCAGTCCTGGTAAGTTCGTATAATCCGGAGCGAGCGGTCATCTACACGCAGCAGCAGCCAGTTTCGGTGGAAGGTTTCTCGGGACAATCGTTCAGCACCGCCGTGCCGCATACCGTGCGGGGCACCGAGACCAAGCAATGCAGCGATTGCCACGTCTCCGAGAATAACGACAACAACGCGAAGCTCGCGCAGCTGCTGATGCAGGGCACCAACTTCGTGAATTTCATGGGCCGCTACTGCTGGGTCGCGGAAGGTAACGAGGGACTGGAAGCGGTGGTGGTCACGGAGCGCGACGAACCGCAGGCGGTAATCGGCAGCCGTCTCCACGAACTGGCCTACCCGGACGAGTTCCAAAAATTCGTCAAGGGCGGACGCGTGCTGCACGATTCATTTAAGCACGCATCGAGTCTGCAGGTGGCCTGGAACGGCAACCTGCCCGAGTTTCATGCCGATATACGCACGATTCAGAATCGTGGCGAGTATCTCTTCACCGCCCAGGGCAAGGGCGGGTTTGTGGTCTATGACATTGCGAACCTCGACAACAAGGATTTCGCGCAACGATTCACGACCGCGCCGGTTTCGCCGCTGGGACAGCGAACCTATGTGTCGACCAGGGATGCGACCGCAGTGCTGCTCCCGACCACGCTGCTCATCGACCCGACCCGCAGTCAGCGCCCCGAGAACCACGAACAGAAGGTCCCCCTGGAGGCGGCCTACGCGTTCGTAACCGATCGTTACGAGGGCCTGATCGCGGTCAACGTGGGTACGCTCGGCGACGGAAATCCGGACAACAATTTCTTCTATCGAGGACCCAGCTTTAATCCGAACGGCGTGCTCGACGGCGCGATGGGCGGAACCATCGCCGGCAACTACGCGTATGTGCTCTGCGACCGCGGCATCGTGGTGGTCGACGTCTCCAATCCCGAGAACCTGCGCGTTGTCGGCCAGATCACGGGGGGCGGAATCGTCCGGCCCCGTGCGATCGAGGTTCAATTCCGCTACGCGTTCGTGGTCGATTCGCAAGGACTCAAAGTCATCGACGTTACCTCGCCCACCCAACCTCGCGTGGTGGAAGGCGCGTCACTCCCAATTTCCGATGCACGCAATCTCTACGTCGCCCGCACTTACGCTTACATTTCCGCCGGCGCGCAGGGGCTCGTCATTGCCGATATCAAGCAGCCGGACCATCCTAAGATCGATCAGACGTTCAACGCTGCAGGGCAGATCAACGACCTGAACGACACGAAGCTTGCGATGACCGACGCGTCGGTCTACGCATACCTGGCCGACGGCCGGAACGGTTTGCGGATACTTCAGCTCATCTCGCCAGACGACACCCCTGGCTACCAGGGCTTCTCGCCGCGGCCGACGCCCATACTAATCGCGAC
>DASXMJ010000040.1 GCA_036495685.1 Candidatus Binataceae bacterium
CCGGAGCGCGTAGATGCCGCGGACGAGTAAAAAATCCGAGGGATTGAGTGATGCCGCTTCCATCGCAACCAGCACATCCTCGGGACCGAGGGTTGGTTCGGGGAGAGTACTGAGTTGGATGACATCCGAGGGTTCGCCAAAGGCCATCAGTTGCAACTGCCGCATGAGAAAACCCCTTGAAGCTGAATTTCCGTTTTGTCCTCAAATTTCATTTAGGCCTTCATGCCGGATTCTTTTTGGCCCTCCGGTAACGAGTCACCAGAGCAATCGGTCGGCCGTTCAGAAACCTTCGAATTCGCGATCGCGAGAGAATATTTTGCTCCCGGACTGCAGCAAATTCGAAGCCACTCGCGATGACCATCAGGGCACATAAGCAAATTCGAACTTCAAACCATCGGGGTCGGCAAAATAGACGGCGAAGTATCCTGGCGAGTACGGATATTCCGCAGGTGGATCGAGGATTTTCGCTCCGATCTTGTTTAAGAGCTGGTGCATCGCTTCGATATCCGACCTGTCTTCAGCGTAAAACGCCATATGGTTGAATCCCGGAGCGTTGCGATCGTGCACCCGGTGCGCAAACTCACCTTTCGATGGCCGAATCGAAATCGAGTAGCCCGGGCCTACCCATGACTTAAGCTCCGTCATCATCGACTGCTGAGTCGTCTCAGGAACCTCAATGGGCATGTATCCCATGAATTTGAAGATCCCGTCGTAAAACTCGAAGGAGCGAGGCAGATCACTGACAGTCAGCGCTATATGACTGATACTTGCACGGGTCATTCACAATACCTCCTGGGCTTTTTTTGTATGCGTGCAATTCGAGGCGGACGTGATCGCGCACCAATTCTCCTTACGGTAGGCAAGATTCATTCACCTCTGCTTTCAGATGTCCTTCTTCGGGTTACGCTTTTCTTCCGCGCTCGCGGGCAATCCACTGCCGTATATAGGATGGACAGTGGCGAAGCTCGATGCCCTGCGTCTCGCAGGCGCTAAGGAACCTGACCGCCTCCAGATCCACCAGCGTTACTTGGGCCATCTCCAATGCGACAGGGCGGCCGCTGCTCCCAATCTTGGCCCTGAGTTCGACGAGATATTCAGAGCGGAGCCACCCGATCAGCTTGATGCCGGTACCGTTCTTTTCCGGCACCGTCTCGATTTTGAATGTCACACTGCGCCTGATCAGCAACGAATGGGCCAGTAAAAAACCTTTGCGTGTATGCCGCTAGAGAGAAGGGGCCCGCCGTGTTTTCGGCATTTGCCGAACTATCGGCCAAAAAATGGCTAAGGAGCCAACTGCTCTGGGCGCTCCTTTCATCGTCGGCTGGGCCGAAGCGCCAGGAACGCTTCGAGGAGTCAGGCTGTCCTGACGCGATTCTTATCGATGCCTAGCGACGAAATTTTTGACTGCAATGTCTGTCGAGGGATTCCAAGCTTTGCGGCGGCTCCGGACTTACCCGAGACTCGACCCCCACTTTCTGTCAAGGCTGCCTCGATTAGTTCCCGTTCGCGATCCGCCAGCGACGCCGAAAGCGGAATTGCTGGGTTCGATTTGGACACGGAAGGCCGCTGAGCTTTCAGCCATGTCTCGTCAATCGCGAAGATATCGCCATCGCAGAGAACTACCGCACGTTCAATGACATTTTGGAGCTCCCGAATGTTTCCGGGCCAGTCGTACGCCTGAAATAACTCGAGAGTGCTCTTGGCGATGCGTGTAAACTTTTTAGCCGCCTTCTTGCTGTAGCGATCGATCAGGTACTCAAGGAGCAAAGGAATGTCGCCTTCGCGTTCGCGGAGCGGAGGCACCAGGATCGGAAATACATTCAACCGATAGAAGAGGTCCTGCCGGAAGGTGCCCGCCTTCACGGCACGTTCCAGGTCCCGGTTGGTCGCAGCTATGACTCGCACGTCCGCCTTAACCGGCGCCGTACTCCCGATTCGTTCGAATTGCCGTTCCTGGAGAACCCGCAACAGGGCGATCTGTGTCTCCATCGGAAGCTCGCCGACCTCATCCAGGAAAATGGTCCCTCCGTCTGCTGCTTCAAAGCGACCCGCGCGTCGCTGCATCGCGCCCGTGAAAGCCCCCTTCTCATGGCCGAAGAGCTCCGAAGCGATTAGTGCCTGCGGAATTGCGGCGCAGTTGACGGGTATGAATGCCCTGGCGGCCCGATTGGAGCGTTTATGAATGGCGCGGGCGAACAGCTCCTTTCCTGTTCCCGTCTCGCCTGAAATGAGGATGGTGGAATCGGTCGGAGCGACCTTTGCTACCTGTGCCAGCACGCGGCATAGAGTATCCGATGATCCTACGATTTCCTCGGACATCGAGGAGCGAACGATTTCCTCTCGTAGTACGAGATTTTCTTTTCGCGCTCTCTCCTCGGCCTGCTTTCGATCCTCGATGTCCGTACCGGTCGCGTACCACCGAATGACCTCTCCCCGCGCATCTCGAAGAGGGTTGTATTGGAACAGGACCCAACGATACTGGCCGTCCTTGCGGCGCAAGCGCTGTTCATTTTGAAATGGGAAGCCACGGGTAAGCGCTTGCTGGCGTTCTTCGCGTAATCTCTCAACGTCCTCAGGATGAAAAACGCGTTGGCGAAAGTCATCCGCCATCACCTCTTCTCTGGTTAGACCCGTATATTCCATAACGGCCCGATTGGCGTAGAGGTTGCTCCCGTCGGGCGTAAGAACGCCGACGTGTTGAGGTATGGCGTCCAGGATCATCCGCAATTCAGCTTCAGACTTCTTAAGTTCCTCCGTGGCCTGTGCCAGCGCGGCACGTGCCCGTTCTCCCTCAATCGCAATCACCGCGATATGGCCCGCTCCCGTAATCAACTGAAGATCGCTCTCACTAGGGGTGCGCGGTTCGCGGTAGTAAATCGCAAACGTACCGAGCACTTCATGATCTTTTGAAAGCAGGGGCTCCGCCCAAGCCGCCCGCAAGCCATTGCTTAGGGCCCGTTCTCTATAGTCGATCCACAAAGGGTCAAGCGCAATGTCCGAAGTGATCACACGCTGGCGCCGAAATGCAGCCGTGCCGCACGCGCCGACGCATGGGCCGATAGGCGCCGGGGTGATGGCTGCAATCCAATCCTTGGTGAAGTTAGGACGGGCAAGTGGCCACAGGCGTTTTCCGTCCGGGTCCACTAACGTCACGGTCGACATGATACCCGGAGATTGGGCGTCGATAGTGTCGCATAGGGCGTTCAGAATCTCGATTGATGAAGCACCTCCGGCGATCATTTCCAGCGTCCGTTTCTCCGCACCCAGCAGCGACTCGGACCGCTTTCGGTCTTCGATATCTGTAAGCAGGACGTACCAGCGGATGATATCGCCGTGCGCATCTCGAAGAGGGAGGCCTGCCGTATGGAACCATCGATAAACGCCGTCGAAACGACGCAGACGCTGGTCACAATCGTACGATCCGGTTTCGAGCGAGTGTTTCCAGGTTGCGACGGTGTGTTGCCGATCGTCGGGATGAATCGCATCCCCCTTGGCCCAACGCTCCCGGAAAGAGGTCTGCCTCGTATTCTTCACGTCTTCGGGCGTGGTGCCGAAGTATTCCTCCACTCGTTTGTTGACGAACTCGACCTCACCGCGCGCGCTCATAATAGCTACCAGCGCCGGAATGCTATCCACGAGCTTCACAAGCACGTCTTGATCGGTTTCGCTTTCGATCCGCCTTGCTGCGCTTAATTCCTGTGCTTCTTGCATTGCAATAACCGCAACTTTTGCTACTACGCCTAGAGCGCTCGTGAGTCATCCATTACCTTATCGCCACTCTTCCCAAGGCGAGCAGCGGCGATGTGCCTAACGCAGGACCGTCGAAAAGATCAAATGTTTGAACCGTTGCAGGGGGACCGCACTACGCTCCGTTTTCGATTGAAGTATCGCACCCTGTAGTGACGCAATCAGGAAGCCAGCAACATCTTCGCATTCCGTATTCCGCGGCACCTCGCCAATCTTCACCGCGGCTTTCAAGCAATACGCGACCGCGCGGCGCATCTCCTCATATATCTCAACCAGCCGCTTCCTGATCACTTCGCTGTGCTCGCTCGCCTCGGCGCTGAAGTTGCCGATGAGACATCCGTTTCGCCAACCGACCCGATTCAGATACTTGATCTGCGCATCAACGAAGCCGTGAAGGCGCTTGAACGGCGGAAGCGAGTCGTTGCGAAGCGTTCTCTGAATCATAGCGCGGACGTCCTTGAAATACAGATCGAGTATTTCAAGGCAGAAGGTTTCTTTTGAGGCGAAGTGGTTGGTGAAGGATCCCTGCGGCACTCCCGCTGCCTCGATGATGTCGCGCACGCTCGCACCCGCAAACCCGCGCTCGTGCACGACGCGGAGACCTTCGGTCAGGATTTTTTCGCGGTGTGACGGCTTGGGCATCTAAGCCAATATGTACGCTCGTATTGAGAGCGTCAACGATCGAAGACTCCGGTCGATAGAACGGCCAGCCGCGAGCTGGTCCAAGCTCTAGAGAGGTTCCAGGACGAGCACCAGGATCTCACGCCCGCACAAGCTCGGTAGGTAGGGAACATCGAATAGGCAGCGTCCGCCCGCTCCCACCATTCGTCCTTTTCTCTGCCGAAGACTTCGCGGGCCCTCATCTTTTGCTTGACCGCAGCATCCAGCAACTCGACCAGCGGATTGGCGACGAGGTTGCGGTACCAGAAGGGGTGGCGAGGAGCGCCGGCGTTGGATGCGACCACAGCGTAAGTACCGTTGTGCTCGATCCTCATCACAGGCATTTTACGAAGCTTGCCGGACTTCGCACCCTTGCAGGTCAGCGCAATGACCGGCTTGCCGTTCAGGGTGCCACCCTCTACGCCGTTGGTCGCTTCATACAGTTCGACTTGTTGTCGCACTGTGTATCGAGCTCGGCTCGTACTCGCCATTTGGAAGCATAGTGAATTTCCCATCGACCATATCTACGTTCGCCAGATCAAATCGTGACGACGATCTTTCCAAACTGCCCGCTCGCTTCGAGATAGCGGTGTGCCTCGACAATCTGGTCGAATGGAAACACTTTATCGATGACTGGTTTCAACGTGCCTTTTTCCAGACCAGCGAGTACAAAATCCACCGCCGCTTTCTGGCGTTGAGCATCACCGCTGGTGGTCCAGATGTTGTACCCTTTTATCGTCAAGATCTTTGCGATGAGGTCGAGCGGGGGCACAGTCGTGACTTGATCGCTGAGCGCCCCGTAAAGATAGAGCAGTCCTTGGAACGACATGGTTTTGATAAGCTTCGGCACCGTCGGTCCGCCGACCGGGTCGAAGACCACACGTGCCCCCTGTCCCCCGGTGATTTCGTCGATCGCTTTCACCAAATCCTCTTCCTCGGTCGCGATGACATACTTGGCCCCGGCATCGGTGAGATGCTTGCGCTTCGCACTGGTGCGGGTGAGCGCAATCGACTTCGCACCGACCGAATTGCTGATCTGAATTGCTGCAAGCCCTACGCTGCTCGATGCGCCCGGAATCACCACGGCGTCTTCTGAGGTGATCTTCGCATCCCCGATCAGTGCCCCATAAGCGGTAATAAACATCATCCAGATTGACGCGGCTTCGAGTGGTGACAAACCTTTCGGCTGCCTGACTACCGCGTGAATGGGCGCGAGCACAACCTCGCCGTACATCCCGTATTGATTCATCGAGAACGACGGAATCACGTTGACCTCATCGCCAACGGCAATGGTAGTGATATCCCGACCGACCGAATCGACGTTGCCCACCGCTTCATAGCCAAGCCGAGCGGGGAATTTGACCGGCTCGATGTACTGATTGTGGCGCCACATCGACTCGGCACGATTGAGTCCGATGGCTTTTACCCGAATACGCACTTGTCCGGGTCCCGCTTTGGGAACATCGACATTCTTAAACGTCAAAACCTCAGGCCCTCCGGCCTCTGCAAACTCTACGACGCGTGACATATAAGACCTCGCTTACTGTTGATGACGATTTTCAGGCATTTCACATTCAGCCCCTGCACTGCCCATGCTCCATCGAACAGGCGGCCCAATCTTCGAAGGCGCTATCGCGGCCGGGAAGCAGTTGCACCAGGAAGTGATCATAGCTCGCGCGCGCGATGTGCTGGTGTCTGAGGGGCCCTCCCGCGGGTCTGAAAGCGATCCTTGCAGGTGCTCGTTCGGGTTGCGCCAGACTCTTAGTCAGCGAGCATTCCTCCATCCACCGGGATAGAAGCACCGGTCATGTATGAGGCGTCTGCGGAGGCTACAAAGACGATCACACGCGCGATCTCCTCTGGTGTTGCGAGACGTTTCACCGGCACGGTCGAGACGAGTGCCGCCTTATTTTTGTCGGTATCGGTAAAGCGCGTGAGCATACCGGTATCCGTGGTGCCCGGAGCCACCACGTTTACGCGAACACCACCGGTCTGCGCGACTTCGAGTGCGGCGGACTTGGTTATTCCTTCCACCGCGTGCTTGCTACCAACGTAGACGGATGCGCCCGGGGCGCCGACGCTTCCGTACGCAGATGAAATATTGACTATGCTCCCGCTGCCTTGCGCCAGCATCACGCGCAATTCGTGCTTCATGCTCAACAACACGCCCAGCACATTGGTGTCGAACGTGGCCGCGTAGCTCTCAGCGGTCTGCTCGGTTACGAGACCGCGCAGCCCCTCTGTAGCGGCGTTGTTGACGGCAATGTCCAGGCGACCGAAGCGCACGACGGTCTTATCGACCAGGTCGCGCACATCCCCCTCATTCCTCGCGTCGGCGCGTCCATACTCCGCCTCGGCGCCAATCCCGCGAAGCTCGGCCACTAATCTCTGCCCGGCCTCGTCGCGCCGGCCGGAGACAACGATGCGCGCGCCTTCTTGCGCGAAGGCAATAGCGGTGGCTCGTCCGATACCGGTCAAGGCGCCAGTGATCAAAACAACGGGCGTGTTCATGAGATGCTCCTCAGCTTTATCTGTTTGGTGGCGGCACGTATGCGAACTCAAACTTGAGCCCGTCAGGATCAGTGAAATAGACCGCGAAGTACCCGGGCGAGTACGGATATTCCGCGGGCGCGTTGAGCACGGCCGCTCCCATTTCCTTGAGGAGCTCGTGCATCTTCTCAACGTCCGATCGGTTCTCTGCTGTAAAGGCAATATGGTTATGTCCCGGGGCGTTTCGATCGTGCGACCTGTGGGCAAACTCGCCCTTTGACGGACGGATGTTTATGGAATAACCGGGTCCGACCCATGCCTTGAGTCGTGTCTTCATTGCCTGCTGGGTGGCTTCCGGAACTTCCACGCGTTTGAAGCCGATGAATTCAAAGACTTCGTTGTAGAAAGCTGCCGAGCGCTCCAGGTCGCTAACTGTCAGCGCAATATGACTGATACTCCCGCGAGCCATCACGTACCTCCTGCGTATTTCTTAAGCGAAGGCCGAACACCCCTATCGCGCCGTTTTGCCGCCATCAGCGGCGAAGGTCGCATCGGTGCTGAAGGATGCCTTGTCGGACGCGAGAAACACGATCATCTGGGCAATCTCTTCGGGCCTGCCCATGCGTTGTAGCGGCACTCCCGCCACCAAGCCGGCTTTCCGTTCGGCAGTCCCGGTAAAGCGGGTCAGCATTGCGGTATCTATGGGTCCAGGAGCAACGACATTGACGCGCACACCGAATTCCGCCGCCTCCAGAGCCGCCGACCGAGTAAGCCCTTCGACCGCGTGCTTACTGGCCGCATAGAGTGACGCTCCCGCGGCACCCAAGTGTCCGTAGGTGGACGAGACATTCACGATGCTGCCGTGACGTTGGGGCAGCATCACGCGCAATTCATGCTTCATACTTAGGAGTGTCCCGAGAACGTTGGTATCGAAGGTCGTCGCATTGCTCTCGGCGGACTGTTCAATCACCGGCCCCGGCTTTCCCTCGGTGCCGGCGTTATTGACGGCCACATCGAGGCGACCGAAGCGCGCGACGGTCTTATCGACAAGGTCGCGGACATCGCCTTCGTGACGAACGTCGGCATGCCAAAACTCCGCCTCAACTCCTGTCTCGCGCAGCTGAGCGGGTAATTTTTGGCCGGCTTCGTCGCGACGGCCGGAGAGGGCGATTCGCGTACCTTCTTTCGCGAAGGCCAGGGCCGTGGCTCGTCCAATACCCGTGACGGCGCCGGTAATCAAAACAACGGGGGTGCTCATCGTGAACTCCTTGAAGGGCAACTCATAGGTCGGTCGAAGATCAATATGGACGTCCGTATTATTTCAGTCAAGCGATCTCAGAGCCCGCAAAACTGGCTCAACTCGGGTCGCTAAATCAGACGTCGAAAATCGGGCTGCCGATAGTTACTCCGGCAGCGCTGCCGCCGAGTAATTCATTTTTGATCCCGCGCTCTTTGACGATCCAGTCGCGTATGTATGCCGAGCAATGTTCGAAATGAATGCCCTCTGACTCACAAGCGCTTAGAAAGCGGACTGCCTCGGCGTCCACCAGCGCCACTTCTTTCAACTCCAGCGCGCTCGGCGCGCTGGCCGCGATCTGACGTTTCAACTCGGGAAGATGCTCTGCCCGAATTCGACCAATCAGCTTAAGAGTCTTGCCATGCCTGCTAGCCAGTCTTCCAATCTTCAAGGTCACCGTCGTTTCGCAGGGCAAACTACGCGCCGTTCGGAAGCGTGGAGAAGACCACACTTGCTGGAAAAACATTTTGCCCTAGTTTGGGAAATTGCCGACTTCTCGGCGAGAATCTGTGAGCCTCCACGCCGTGCCAGTACGCTGTTAAGGATTCCGGCTCTCACCTGCTGAGCGCGGGGCAGCTCTTCGAAGCCGGGGACTTGAGTCAAAGGAAATTACACGCGCTTTCGGACGGGTCCACGGGGTCTTAATGGACACACCGCGCCGAAGCATGCCGCCGTGGTGGCGTTCGCTTCGCGAGCACGCCGCGCCAGCCCTCGCGGGCCGCTGTGCTCAGGCACGTCCTGCCGCCCGCTGCGCTCGCGCATCTGAAGAAATCTGCGCAAGGACCTCCAGATATGGGTGGAAGGGTCGCGCCAAAAATGTTACGCGAGAAACCAAGTCAAAGAGCAGCACGCCCTGACGCAGAAGCGGGAGCGGGCGAAGGCTCTATTGGCTGAGATTGGGAGCCATGCGCAAGCCTCACTCGCGATGGCTCGCTGTCTATCGCTTCTCTCCTGGCGGCTGGCGGGCGGGCGGCATGACGCCTTTGGCGTGCTCGGGCACGCCCTCGGGCATTCGAACCCAATCATGCTTGCTCTCCGTCCACACCGTCCGGATCGGAGCGTCGAACCCGGGATCTGCGAAAGCTCCTACCGCTACGACGGTTGCCTCAGGGCGCGCTTCGACGCCCCAGTAAACCGTGGTTCCGCACTCGGGGCAGAATTGAAACTTAACTTTGCGACCACTGTCGGCCGCACGCGCGTAGGAGCTACTCCGACCGCTGATCTCGACGTTTGAGGTCGGAAACGCCGCATTGGCGGCGAACACGCTACCGGTTCTGCGTTGACACGCCTTGCAATGGCAGGCCGAGACAAAAAGGGGAGAGCCTTCGCAGACCACGGATAGTTGCCCGCAGGAACAGCTCGCAGTTCGTTTCATTGTTTCTTCCTATCTTTCACTGGTTCGCGACCCCAACTGCGCAGCGTCGGGAGTATCTCATGAGCAAACAGATCAAGCTGATGCGGAAGGATCGCCAACACAAGATGCGTGAACGGTGACTTTTCGAACATCGGAGCAAGCGCCCCAAGGACCTGATCGGGAGTGCCGACGATCGGGTCGGGGAACGCAGCGCCTCGCCTCGACGCTGCTGCTCCGCTGAAAGCCACGTCTCGCCCCTCGGGGCTATATTCCTTCGCCCGCTCCTCGGCCAGCATCTTGGCAAAGTCACGCTCGGCGGCGAGCTCCGCCTCGGTGGCGACCACGTGGAGCGGTGGCCCCCAATAACCAGCGTTCGTTTCCTTCGCCGACCGACCGCTGGCCTTTAAGCCGGCGAAGTAGTGCTCGACGGGCGCACCGGGACCTGCCTGAAGGTGATAGCCCTCGCGTCCGGCACGCTCCAAGTTCTTGGGACCGAATCCCCCATACCAGATCGGAAACGGATCCTGCAGGGGCTTGGTCGTCTGCCGAATGTGCGGGATTTTGAAGTACTTACCTTGGTGGTCGAATTCTTCCTCGGCGAATGAACGACGGACGATCTCCATGGTCTCCCACATCCTGCCGGTCCGTTCGCGGGGATCCACGCGGAAGGTCTCGAACTCGAAACCGATCGAACCTGACCCGAATGCGACGTCGAGTCGTCCGTTGCAGAGTATGTCGAGCGTCGCGAGATCCTCCGACAGGCGCACGGGCTCATAGAAGGGAGTGAGCAAAACGAGGGTTCCGAGCCGGATCCGCGAGGTGTGCTGGGCGACCGCAGCCAGGACCATAAGCGGCGATGGATTCCACTGGGTCGGCATAAAGTGGTGCTCGCCGCTGAGCGCGAAGTCGAAGCCGAGCTTCTCCGTGCGCACAACGAGGTCGATGGCGTCACGGTAGAGCTGCACCAGCGGCCGGTAGTCGCCAGAAAGGCGACGGACGAGAAAGTTCAAGGTTCCTACGTGCATGGGTGTCTACTCCGGCCAGTAGTTCGAGCCCTTGCGGCAAAACTCCGTTCTCACCCGTACCTACAAGGGCGCTTCAGGAGCAATGCCGACCAAGGAATGGATTCATGCGTGCGAGTTATGTCGAGAGGACCTTTCACGCGGCCTGATCCCAAAATGGCAACCTGATCTTCAGCGATCAGTGTTCCCCCGCTGTCGCCACGACACCGGCGGTGACTAGTTCCTCGAATCGCAGTCCGTAGCCAATTTCCTTCAGGATTTCCCGGCTATGCCATCCCAGGGGCGGAGCGCCGAACAACGAGAGCAACGGAGTGCGGGAGAACTTTGCAGAAGTTCCGACATTTCGAACCTCCCCTACCCCGGCGTGTGTCCGAACTAGGCTCAGGCCCCGATTTTTGACGAGAGGGCTTTGCATGTTCTCCTCGAAATTGATCAGCACATGAGCACCGAGTCCTGCGGCGGTAATTTTCTTGACCCACTCCTCGGCCGCGGCAGAAGCAAATCGCGACTCCAGTTTCGCGGAGAGTTCCGGTGCTGAAACTCCTGCGATCTCTTCAAGCCCCGCGATTCCGGCGAGGCGCTGCAAACCTGTTTCGCCGGGCGTGGCGAGGAAAAACCATCGATCGCTTGCCTTGTAATGGCGGTAGAGCGGTCCCCATCCGAGCGCATTTTGACCGCGCGGCTCGTTCCAGACCTGACCCTTAAAGTCGATCATGAAAGGAATCTGCAGGAAGGTGCCGCTACGCGAGAGTGCGGCACGTACGGCCTGACCTTCACCGGTACGCATTCGATGGAACAGCGCGAGCAAGATCCCAAATGCGGAGAGGTGGCCGGTACTGAAGTCGCAGATTGCCCAGCCCGCGCGCTCCGGAATTCCGTCACCCGCGCGAAGTTGCATTCCGGTCAGCGCCTGGCCAAGTTCCTCGTGTCCGCGATAATTCTCGCGAAAGCCCCCGTTCGCGTGGCAGGTAATCGACGAATAGACGATATCAGGTCGCAACTTGCGGATGTCGTTTTCGCCCAGGCTCAGCCGTTCGGCGGTGGACGGAATAAAGTTCTGATGGAATACATCCGCGTTCTTGATGAGGCGTGCCACGATCACACGCCCCTCGGAGGACTTTAAGTCGAGCAGGATGCTGCGCTTGCCGTTGTTCACGTATAGATGCGCCATCGCGGCCATCGGATTCTCGGGGTGCGGATCGGATATCTTGATGACCTGGGCACCGTACTCGGCCAGAATCCGGCACGCCGTAGGACCGGCCAGAATCTGGGTTGTGTCAATTACGCGGAACCCATCAAGGGGAGTGCGTGGGGTGGAACGCGCGGAGTCGCGGTTCGGCACTTCCAATTCCGACGGACTCTGACCCAGTGCCGAACTCCTGTCGGAGTCGAGCCCATGACGAGGTCCTCGCGCTCGTGGCGGGGTGGTGGACAGGTGGACTGGATAACCGGCTTGCCGCGTAGGACCCAGCTCCGAATCGTCAAGCGCAATCACGCAGCCGCTCGTGTGTGCGTGCGGGTCATGCAACCACTCCTCGGTCGTCTGACAGAAGCCAGCGGCATTGCCTACTTGTTCGTTAGCGACTCGTTCCCATTCCGCGGCGGTGCGAGCATTAAAGACGTTGGTGAGGAGACTTCGCAGCTCCTTAACGCGTTGGGGATCAGCCTGGAAAATATCGGTAAGCCCGGACTCGTTCGCTTCCTTGGGCAGGAGTTTTTCGGCGAACCATTGGAATCCGCGCAGCGGTGGCGACAGGTCTATCCAGCGACCGTCCGCGCATCGATAGGGGCCGATCGCAGCCATGTTGATTTTTAATGGAGGCGCGGCGGAAGACTGGTCAAGGACTGACTGGCCCGCAACTCCGATCAGTTCGAAACATGCATCAAACAGGGGAACCTCGATTCGCTGTCCCTCGCCGGAACGCTCCCGGGCGATCAACGCAGCAATGATGCTGTGCCCGGCAATGAAAGCCGCAAAAGTCGAGGCAAGGGGAAGAGCGCTAAATACGGGCGCATCACTCTTTCTGAAATACCCGGCAAGATTCGGAGGATCGTAGAGACCGGCCGCGGCGCAGATAACCCCTTCCCAGGCCGGCAGCCCCGCGCGCGGATCGTCCTCACCGAACCCGGGAAGAGAGCAGGAGATGAGGCGCGGATTAGCGGCCGTCATCTCGCGCAAATCCAAGCCGAGCCGCGTCATCACGGCCGGACGGAAGCCCTCAATCACAACGTCTGCGGATTGAATGAGCGCCCGTGCGGTCGCACGCTCTTGCGCGTCATGCAAATCGAGGACGACACTTCGCTTGCCCCGCTGCAGAATCGCATTCGACGGATGTCTCCAGCGCGGGCCGCCCGGCGGATCGATTCGGATCACATCGGCGCCGCTGTCGCAGAGCATCATTGCTGTGAGCGGCGCCGCCAAATATTGGCCGAGATCGATTACGCGAATTCCTTCCAGCGCAGAAGTCATAAACGTTCCTCGAATCTCGAGATCGAGACGGGGCTTGACCTTCGAGCGGCAGTATTGCTACACACACTTTAAATTGCAACTCCATAGACTTCACAAGGAGTGAATTTTGAGCTTGCTCGGTGAGAAATCAAAAAGGAGATTGCTGAGGGTTTCCCGCGAACTAAGCAGCGTCAGCCAAATCCACGAGGAACTTCGGACCATGATTCTGAGCGGCAGCTTTGAACCCGGTGCGCGCCTGTCTCAGATTCGGCTCGCCCAGCAACTTCGCGTCGGACTGACGCCCCTGCGTGAAGCGCTCCGCATGCTGCAACAGGAAGGATTGATTGTCGCTGAGCACAACAAGCGTCCGCGGCTGCTTAGCTTCAATCCGGATGCGATCGACGCCAACTCGGCGGAGGTAATCCTCCTCTTTTCGCTGGCCGCCGCACTCTCCGTTCCCAGGTTGACCGACGAGGAGATCGCCACAATTCGGAATTCGCTAGAGGAGATGCGTCAGGCGGCGGAGCACGAAGATATCAATGGTTGGCTACGAGCGGACTTTGAGTTCCACGCGCGCGCATTCGTACACGCCGGCGGGCCGCTGAATGCGAGGCTGAAACGCGTCTGCGATGAGAATCAATATTACCTGCGGTTCCTGATGACCCGAGAAAATGTCCCTTGGGAAAAGATAGACAGCGACCACCAGGCGATTTTGGATGCCTGCGCGGTCCGGAACGGGGATCTCGCGTCCAAGCTGGTTGCGCGGCATCTTGCCGGCGGTCACATCGCTCTGCTCGCCCACGTGATGCCCGACAAGGAACCGCGCATGATACGCGCGGCGATGCGCCTAATCGTTCCCAAGCCCGAGTTGGTCGTCCCAAAGCGCGCGGCGCGCGGCTGAAACTAATTCCTCCCGAGGAGGCCCTAATGGAAACGGTTGACGAGCGTACCGGAGAGAAAGTCGAGAAAACCATATTCGCCATCAATAGCAGCGAGGATTTCGCGCGACTGCGCGGCCGATGGTCGCAGATGCCGATGATCCCGAAGATAGCTCGGGTCGAGGAGTCTCCGACCGTGAGATTTCCCGGCTCCACCATTCGGGTTTTGCTCAACGGCGAAGAGAGCGGTGGTTCGGTGTCGGTCTTCTACCAGGAGGTCGAGCCTGGATTTGGAGCGCCGCCTCACCATCAGCCAAATGAGGAGGAACACTTCTTCATCTTGGAAGGTGAGATGGAAATGACGATTGGGAACCAGACGATCCACGCAACACCTGGAACGTTTGCTTTCGCTCCGCGCAACGCGACTCACGCGTTCAAGAACAACGGGGAGAAGGTCTGTCGATTTATCACCTGGAACTCGCCGGGTGGCCACGAGCGGATGTTCGAAGCTGGGCAGCGGATGGCTCAAGAACAGATTGGGGACCCCGAAGTCAGGGGAAAGATCTTGGCGGCTCACGACACAATCTTTCATGAGCGCCCGCGCTCGGTACGCGGAGTTAACAGCTGAATCGATGATATTCGGTCTGGCCAACTCGGCGCACCCGAGAGTTTGCACCTGGGGAGACGACCTCAATGAAGGCCTCATTCTTTTGCACTAACAGTTATCTGTCACCGGAACCGTTTCAGCGTCCCGGATGGCCCACACCGCCGGGTTTGTCCAAGCCTGAGATCGGCGTTCAGTCTGCGGAGTTTGCGCTGGCGCAGGCCAAGCTTGCCGACGAAGCCGGTTTCGATTGGATTGCATGTTCCGAGCATCACTACATGCCGGGGCTTCAGACAGCGAATCCCAACATTTTCGCGGCAGCCTTGACCCGAGTTGTGAAGCGCGCGCGCATCGCCGTGCTGGGACCACTCGTGTCGATGACGAATCCGGTGCGGACTGCGGAAGAGCTGGCGATGCTGGATCAGCTGAGCGGCGGACGCCTTATCGCGCTTTTTCTCCGCGGCACGCCCAATGAATTTCTCGCCTACGGAGTGAACCCGCAGGAGACGCGAGCTCGGACTCAGGAAGCGAGCGAGCTTATCGTCCGGGCTCTCACGGAGCCTGAGCCATTCGGATGGGAGGGCAGATATTTCCGCTTCCGCACAGTAGCCGTGTGGCCGAGAGTTATTCAGCAACCACACCCACCGCTCTTCTACTCTGGCAACAGCATCGAATCCGCCACCTTTGCCGCTGAGCATCATTTCGGATTGGGCGTCTCGTATTATCCGCCCCACCTCGTCGCACAACTTACTGCACATTATCGGCAGGCATGCGCCGAGCGCGGATGGGGTCCCATCGCCGATCAACTCATCTATCGGACCTTTGTCGGCGTCGCGGAAACAGACAGAGAAGCGGACGCGATGAAGAGCAGATTCTTCGGTCTCGGCGCAGTGATCGCCGCGACGACTCAGGGCCGCGCCTCAGCGATGGGAATGCCTAAGTTGGATCCCGGCCTTGGAGCCAAGGAGTTCGGGACCGATGCCGACGGAAAGAATTCCAGCGCAGACAAAGGGCAAGCGGGTTTCGGATTTGGTGGACTACAGTTCTGTGGCAGCCCGAACACAGTAGTGAAGCAAATCGCCGAGTTTCACGAGCTCACAGGTGTGGGCGTGCTGGACGTTTCATTCGGCGGTGTGGGGTTGACTCCGGAAGAGGCTCAAAGGTCCTTTCGTCTGTTTACCAGCGAAGTTCTTCCTCGCATTCGCAGCATCGGCACAGCACCGGTAGCTGAGTCAGAGGCTGGTGCGGCGGCTAACTGAGGAGCCTGAGATGAGCAACTCACGAAGTCAGTACACAATCGCCGGTGACGGAAACGGGCCGCGTTTCACCGACGCGGGTTCAGGAAACGCCGTCTTCTTACTGCAGCCTGCATCCAGAGCTCTCAAGGACCGACTCGCTGAAAACTTTCGTGTGATCACGCTCGAAACGCGCGATTCGCGGGCCCTGCAAAGCATAACCCAGTCGCTACGTCGAACGGCCGATCAGTTGGTTATTACAAAATACTCCCTGATCGCGGAGTCTGAATTTGCAGCGGCCGCGATGGCGCACACGATTGACTCTGGCGATTCGGTAGAGTCGTTGACCCTTATTGCGCCGAACGATGCGTCGAATGGCGCCTCGCTCGATCTTCATCTCGAGCAATGCAATGCACCCACCCTGGTGCTATTCGGAACGCGAGATCAGGTCGTGGCGCCTGAAGCAGGACGCGCTTACGCTCGCCGGATTCCCAAATGCTTCTACACGCTGGTGTATGACGCCGGCCACGACATCGGGGCAGATCGGCCACAAGCACTACACGCAGTCGTGCGAGATTTCCTCGAGCATCGTGAGAAGTTCGTGATTGCGCACGAAAGTTCGGTTATTAACCCGTAGTTTCGACAATTGCCGGAAATTTAAATCGCCAAACGCCATGAGTTGTCCGATGCGTGAGCCCTGCGCGGCGGCGATCCTCTTCACTATGTGCCGTAGGCAGATCGCGGGGCGGTGACTTCGCAGAAGGGCGTCCGTTCAAAGTTAGAGACCATGAAGATCTCTGCCGTGGGTGTCAAAGTGGCCGCACTGCCCAATTCATATGGGCGGGGTATTCCACCAAGGCTCAAGTTGGGCGTTCTCTCGATAGAAACCGATGAGGGTACTAGCGGCGAGACATTCGTCAGTGGGCCGGGTGCAAGTCCGGAAGTCGTCGGACAACAGATCGCATCGGTCGTACGCCCGATTTTACTCGGAGGCAACCCTTTGGATATCGGCCGAATTTGGCATGCCTTGGAGGCGCGCTCACGTGCGTTGGACAATACGGTCCAAGGGTACGTCGATGTGGCGCTCTGGGACATTGCGGGTAAGGTTGCAGGACTCCCGATTCATCGCTTGCTCGGGAATGTCAGGACAACCGTTCCTGCGTATGTGTCTTCCTGGCATCATTCGACTCCTGAGGAGTACGCGGAAGAGGCGTTGGCCTACAGAGAGCAGGGAATCGGCGCCTACAAGCTTCATCCTCCGTCATGTGGAAGGGTCTTTGGAGAGGAGGTCCGAGGAGTCACGCTCGATATTGCTGCATGTTCCGCGGTTCGCCACGCCCTCGGCCCTGAAGCACCGCTCTTTCTGGATGCTGCCTTTAGTTACAGCTACCAACAGGCAATTCGGGTTGGTAAGACCATCGAAGAACTTGACTACCTGTGGTACGAAGATCCGCTTCCCGCTCACGACCTCCACGGTTACACGAGACTGAAGCCTCATCTTCACATTCCTATACTCGCGACCGAGGTGACTGTTGGCGGGCCACATGCCCTGCCAGTCTGGATCATAAGCGGCGCCACGGACTATCTGCGGGACGATGTCGTGATCAAGGGCGGTATTACTGGATTGATCAAGATCGCTCATCTCGCGGAAGCCTTTGGGATGAATTGCGAAATCCACGATGCATATAATGCGCTGAACAATGTCGCATCGTTGCATGTGGCCGCGGCGATCAAGAATTGTGAATGGTTCGAGATTCTGACGCCTCATCCCGAGGGGCAATACAATTTCGATCATTTGAACATGGGTCTTGCCGAGCCGTTCGTGATCGACGGTGAGGGGAGAGGGGTGGTGCCGGACCGGCCGGGGCTGGGCGTGGAAATCGACTGGGACCGACTCAGAGCGGCAGGCCTACAGGAGATCAGTTGAGCTTGTCTGGCTGGTTCGGCCGGCGACGCTCGGAGGAAACGATGATCCGCGAGGAAGATCAGAATTCTTGGCCCTGAGTTCGAATATTCAAGGCGCCGCGTTTAAACGGCGCCGCCGCAGGGAGCTGCACATGAAGTTCAATTTTCGTCCGTATGTCCCGACGAAAGAGGACATCGAGCGATCGAGATCGCCGGAAGCGGTTGCGGCGATCCAAAAGAGAATCGGAGACCTGTTCTCCTCCTGGCGGGCGCTTTACGAGGCTCCATACAAGGGCATCACGAGCGAGGGCAAAGTCATTAACGATCTGTACTCGCTTCAGCCGAACGCCGCTCCGACTAAGCCTATGGTCAAGGCTGCGAGCGAGCTGCTGTCATCTATGTCCGATGAACAGCGGTCCGCAATGATGTTTCCGATCGACGCCCGCCAGTGGCGCTCCTGGAATAATACGCCCTTGTGGGTTTACGAATTCGGCTTGTTGATGGAAATGCTTCCGGACGTGCAGCGGCAGGCGATCCTTCAGGTAGTGCGGGCGAGCCTTAGCGCCCACGGATTCAGCATGGCGCGCGATGTGATGCGTCTGAATCAGTTTCTGGGAGAGCTGGTTCAAAACACGAAAATGCTCGGTGAGTGGAGCTACCGGTTCAGTCTCTTTGGACGGCCTTCGATGATTGAACCGTGGGGATGGCACCTGTATGGACACCATCTGGCCCTGAATTGTTTCCTGCTGGGAGAGCAAATGGTGTTGAGCCCGACCTTCATGGGCGCTGAGCCACCCTGGGCTGATGCCGGACCGTTGGCTGGCACTCATCTTTTTGAAGATCAGGAGGAAGCCGGACTTCGTGTACTTCGGGCGCTTTCCAAGAAGCAGCAAGATAAGGCGATCATCTATCCCTCAATCCTGAGCAACGATCTTCCTCCCGAGCGCAAGCATACCGATGACGGCCGTCATTGGGGAGGCTCTTTTCGGGACAATCGGGTGATTCCGTACGAAGGAATCAGCGGTGCGGATCTCACCAGAGAACAACGGAAGTTTATCCTTGAGCTAGTTGACGTTCATGTCAGCACGCTCCCGGAAGGTCCACGCAAGGCTCGAGTCGATGACGTCGAGAGTCACCTGGGAGAAACGCACTTTGCCTGGATCGGAGGCTTCGGGGACGACAGCGCCTTCTACTACAAGGTGCACAGCCCGGTCGTGCTCATCGAATTCGACCATCATCCAGGAATTCTACTGACCAACAAAGAACCCTCGCGGGCACATGTGCACAGCATCGTCAGAACTCCGAATGGTAATGACTACGGCGCTGATCTGCTGCGTCTTCACTATCAACATTCGCACAAAGGTCATCGGCCAGGAGAATAAGACCGATTATGCAACACGTCATTCCAGTCGATTTCTCGAAATTCCCATCAGGTTGGCATAGCGAGATTCTCGCCAGTCCCAAGACCGGTGTCGACAGCTGTTACGTAATCTGCTCTCGCGTGGAACCCGGTGCTAGCGGACCGAAGCTGCATACGCTTCCCGCTGATCAGTTCTATTTCATAGTATCGGGAACCATGCGGGTGCAGCTCGGCACTGAAGAGTTTTCTGTTGGCCCGGATACATTGGTCTCCATACCCGAAGGTACGCCACACTGTAATCGGAATCCTGGAAACGAGACGGAGATTCATCTTGAAATAATAGCGCCCGCCCCTCCGTTCGAGTCGATCGTGGCGCCTGCAACTCCCCGTACTATTCCGAATGCTGCGGCTCTCATCCGAACACTCGATCGTAAAGCTTTCAGCGGGGACAAGTTTGCTGTTCAGTTTCTTGCCAATCGCGCAACAAATTCGAAACACGTAGCTATCAACGTCGCAGAAGTTCAACCCAACGCCGGCGGTCCTTCCTTTCACATCCATTCGTTCGATCAGTTCTACTACGTACTCGATGGCCAGATGTCGGTCGATGTTGGCCTGAATAAGTATCGGGCGAGTGCACACACCCTCGTCGTCCTTCCGGCAGGCGTGGTTCATCAGAACCGAAACAGCGGAATGGGCGTAGAGAGGCACATTACCATTCTTGCGCCGCATCCGGCGGATGGTGAACGACTCGATACTCCTGTAGCAATTCAACACGAAAAGGCATTCGGTCAGCTCTAGAGGGGAGGAATACTCGTGAAAATAGGAGTAGGCGGCGGTGTCATACGTATGCTCGGTGATAGCCGTCCGCTCGTGGAACTGTATCGCGGAGCCGCGCGCCAGGCCGTGGAGGCAGAACAGCGCGGCTTCGATTTTATCAATGTCGGCGAACATCATTTCGCGCCCAACCAGTGGAATCCGTCCTCCTTTCCGCTGCTCTCTTATTTTGCAGCGCAGACTTCGCGAATCCGCATCGGAACCAATGTCCTGGTCGCGCCTTATCACAATCCGATCCGTGTGGCGGAGGATGTGGCGACCGTAGACCTGCTATCGAACGGCCGTGTGGACTTGGTAGTTGGCGGCGGCTCGATCGTTGGCGAGTTCGAGACCTTCAGTGTCAATCCTAAGGAGCGCTGGGGCCGTATGTTCGAGACCCTGGAGGTCGTGCGGCGTTCTTTCGAGGAAGACGGGTTCGATCATCAGGGGCGCTACTTTCGTTTTCCGAACATACGGATGACAACCCGGCCGGTGCAGCAACCGTTTCCGCTCTGGGTGGCTACTTTGGGTCCCAAAATGATCGCTCGAGTGGCTCGGGAAGGCTACCACCTGCAAATCCCAGGCTTCGGCCCGGCTGAGTTTTGCTGGAAGATCTACACGCATGAGCTTCGCAAGCATGGTCGGGATCCCAGCAAATTTAACTTCCACATAATGGCGAGCGTGATCGTTGCGGAGCGTTGGGACGACCACGCGAGTGCCGAGTTGAACGCGAGCACGAAACACTTCCGGCGATTCTATGAGGAGCAGAGGACGGTATTCGAAGGGACGGCTCATCAGCTTGATGATCATCCATCCTTTCAGCCCGTTGCGGGAACCCCCGATCAGGTGCTCAAGCACCTGGAGCCGATTCTGAAGAACAGCGCAGTCACGCATCTTCAGGCCAACATCGATTTTAGGACAATCAACCTATTCGAAAAGGAAGTAATGCCCACGTTACGAAAATGGGGGCGCACACTGGCCCTCTAAGCAGCCTTTCCAAGCCACGATCCTAGCGAGTAACTGGGAGTGCAATTATCACATTCTCCGGTATTCTAGTGTTTCCCACCCCGCAGCCTTGGCGCCGCCGAAACAGCTCTGGCTTTGGAAGTAATTTCGCTAGTTGATGACGACCAACACAGGTCCTTTCGGCGAAGTGCCGTGGATGCGTGAAACATCAACTACAACCGCGGCACCACTCATCGCCGTGTCATGGCGTTGCTCGACCTCGGGGGAAATGTCGAAGATTCGCCGGCGCAGGCCGTCGTCTTCGATCACCTTACCGCGTCCTCGAATGGTCAGCGTCGTCCGCGTGGAGCTGTTCCGGTACAGGAGAGACAACGGGCGATCGGCACGAATTGCACGAATCAGTCCGCTATTGGCATTGCGGACCCATAAGCAAAGCTGGGTCGGGCTGTAAACCTGAACGCTTCCGCGCAGTGATAGTGCGGGCGTTCCCTGATCATCCACGTACGCAAGCACCATCGGAGTCTGGTTGGCGAGCGCGCGGTTAATCGCGGTACAAACGTGGGCCGGCATGTGATCGACCGGCTCCGACGTCATTCGGAAGGAATACTTTTCCTCGATCCGCCCGACTAAATCGTGATCATCAAAAAACAACGTCAGGGAGTAATCGCTTGGCGCTGCGCCTAACCCCGGGAAACCAGCAGTCACTCTGACGCTCTCGTTCCCGCCTTCGGGAAGCGACCATTCAGCCTGCGCTAGCACAGGAGTGAATGCCCATTGCCCCGTGATACGGTCGACGACGGCGTCGCGAGTCTCTAACTCCGTGCCGTTGGCGTTCATGACTATGCCCGGGGCGAGAAATTTGGCCGCGACGATTGCGGCTGAATGTTCACCCGTTCGCAGTGACCGAACGACCGCATCGACGGCCGCTCGCCGGTTTTCGTTCAGCGCGCCGAGCATGGTTGCCTCTCTCAGTTGATCAGCGGCATGTCCGCTGCGGGCGGGCGCCCAGAATCGGCGTTGCGCGCCGGTTCGCTGATCGATCTCCAGTCAGCATCGACGGGCAGTCGCAGGGACGCAGAACGAACCCGATCCAGTCTCACGTTGTCAACGTTGGCCGGAGGGCTTCCACCGTCCTGCATTCTGCGGACGGCCTGCAGGAGTTGCCTCCGAACCGCAATTACCATCGCATCAGACGACCCCAGGTGCTCCTGGGTTCGATCATAAATCGGCTCGCCGTCCGCGTTGCACATCAACTCGGTCATCGCGCGATCCTGGAGGTTCATCACGAACGGAACGCCGTTGAACATCGATTCTTTTTCGACCGCGCGATTGCGCATGTAGTCATTGCGCTTGTTCGCTTTGGTCAGGAAATAGCTGCGCGGGTCGTGAGTACGTTCGACGTACCCTCCGACTTCATCGAAAGCATTTGGATTGCCCGTGAGTTCGCGCTCGTCGACCGCTCGGTCAACGCGCGCCGTTTGCGAAATGAGCATCATGTGCGTGTCATCTAGCGGCACGAACGATCGCAAATTGACGAGATTGGGGACGCCAATCGTGATCATCGAGTGGAAGGGAAAGATGAACTGGTTTAGGCGGTGCCACTCATCGCCTTCGGGGAGACTTCGCTTGGCGGTGTAAAAGGCGCCGTACTCCGTCGGCACCACATCGAGTCGAGGAGCTCGCTTGTCGGGGTTCCAGAAGCCGCGCATTCCGACGGTGGGTTTGGGACTGTCAACCTTGAGTCGGCGATGGATCCAATCGAGATGCGCGGAATCCAGATCGCCTTCGAGATTTTGTAGCCAATTGGCCTTCTCCATCATGATGTTCGGTCTGCAAACGTAATCGAAGGGGAGCGTGTTTACCTCGAACGCAGGGAATGGAGGGGGTTCGCTGCGCGGTCCCATGTAGATCCAGATCATGTGATTCACATCGCGGCAGGGGTAGGCTCGCGCTTTTATCTTTGCCTGGAAGGATTTTCTCCGCTGCTCGTCGGGCTCGGTCGGGAGATCAACGCAGTTGCCATGGACGTCGAATTTCCAACCGTGGTACGAGCACCGAAGTCCACACTCCTCGTTGCGCGCGAAGTAGAGACTCGCGCCCCGGTGTGGGCACGCTTCGAGCATCGCTCCCACGTTTCCGTTCGTGTCCCGGAACATCACGAGGTTCTCACCCAAAAGGCGCATCCGTTTCGCCGGGCCGTCCGGTTCGGAAAACTCCAATGAGGGCAACGCGGGAATCCAGTATTGACGCATTAGGTCGCCCATCGCCGTTCCTGGCCCGACCCGACAAAGCAGTTCGTTATCTTCCTTGGACAGCACTTTAGGATCCTGCGCGGCAAGATCTCACTTTGAGTCGTACCCCTGCGCGTAGCTCCGGAGCAATGTCAAAGAGGGAATAAATTGATACGTCAAGGTTATCGATCGAGGTTCTCCGGCGAGTCGGCCGATCTATAACTTATGCACATCAGTCCATGACGGGTACGCCATTGATTGAATTGATGACCCGGCTAGCGTAGTCCGCGTATTCTCGAAGGAGGGTTGGTTTTGATAATCGACGCGCACGCCCATCTAGTGGCACCCGACTCACTGTACAGTTACCTTTCAACCCTTCGCGCATCTGGCGGGACCTATGGGAATGCCTCGCCAGTGAGCGATGAGGCACTGACTGCTTCTGCCGGTTCAAACCTCAAGATCATGGACAGCGTCGGAACCGACATGCAGCTCCTGTCGCCGCGCCCCTTTCAGTTGAATCACTCCGCCAAGCCGGCCCGAGTCGTTCACATGTGGGTTCGGGCCAACAACGACACCATCGCGCGCACGGTTCAGATGCATCCCACTCGCTTTCGCGGCGTGGCGGGTTTACCGCAAGTGGCCGGCGAAGGGGTTCAGATCTGTTTCGAGGAAATGGATCGCTGCATCAACGAGCTTGGCTTTGTCGGCGTGCTTCTCAACCCCGACCCCGGTGAAGGCGACGGCAAGACGCCGAACCTCGGAGATGAGTATTGGTATCCACTCTGGGAGAAGTTGGTGAAGATGGATGTTCCAGCGCACATCCATTCCGCCGGTTGCTACAACGGACGTGAGGTCTACGACGAGCATTTCTCTTCCGAGGAGACCCTCGCGATCATTTCGATCTACCGCTCGGCCGTATTTGAGGATTTTCCAGCGCTCAAGCTGATGGTGAGTCACGGGGGCGGTTCAATTCCGTTTCAGATTGGACGGTGGCGTTCTCACCATGCGCTCCATGGCCGCCGCTTGGTAACCAGGTGGAAGAGCTTCGATGAGTTTTTCCGAAAGTTCCATTTCGATACCTGCGTCTATACCAAGGATCCTCTCGAGTTGCTGTTCAAAATCGCGGGACCTGACCGCTGCCTGTTCGGGACCGAGAAGCCGGGAAGCGGCAGCGGCATCGATCCGGAAACCGGACGTAGTTATGACGATGTGAAGCCCACTATCGAAAGTATTGCCTCCTTAAGCGCCGCCGACAAAACCGCAATCTTCGAAGGCAACGCCCGCCGCATCTTCAGCCGGATTGATAGCGGCAAACCTGCTCAGAGGTAACCGGGCGATGGCACTGTTGGTTATCGGCCTGGGCACCTCCCACAGCCCCATGGTTGTGACGGATCCACCCATGTGGGAACAGCGGGCGATCAGCGACCATACCAGTCCCGACCTCTACGATCTCGCGGGTGATCACCGCACATACGAAGAGCTAGCGCGTTCCGGCAAAAGCTACGAGCGCGAGTGCCGCCTCGAGCATCTGTGCGAGCAGGCGCACCAGGTTGAAAGAGCTCTAAAACGCCTCACTGCCGACCTGAAGGAGTCGCGGCCGGACGTCGTTGTGATCGTGGGCGATGATCAGCACGAACTGTTTGATTCCGGGAACATGCCAGCAATCTCAATATTTTATGGGCAGCGGGCGCGTACTCACAGTTTCGCCAACC
The DNA here is from genome assembly GCA_036495685.1 of Candidatus Binataceae bacterium. NCBI lineage: Bacteria > Candidatus Binatota > Binatia (SeqCode) > Binatales (SeqCode) > Binataceae (SeqCode) > Binataceae bacterium (SeqCode). The sequence continues at coordinate 24,724 of DASXMJ010000040.1, forward strand.
GGCGAATCAGCAGCTCCGACTTCATGAAGGTGATGTCCGAAGGATACATGATGGATCGGCACCACGAATTGCGCTGCGACGCGGAGTTTGCACTGCAGCTGATACAAGGGCTGGTCCACGCGGAGATCGATGTGGGTGCCTCTGCCACCGTGAGCGATCCCGAAACTCACGGGTTCGGTCACGCCTATGGGTTCGTGGTCAAACGCTTGATGGCGAACATCGAGGCCCCGATCGTTCCCATCATGCTCAACACGTATTACCCGCCGAATCAGCCTACTCCCGCGCGCTGTTACGCAATGGGCAAGGCGCTGGCTGCGGCGATCGAAGCAAGCGGTCTGGAGCGTCGCGTCGCGGTTGTTGCGTCTGGCGGGCTCAGTCACTTCGTGACGAATGAGCCGTTGGATACTCGTGTGCTGAACGCCTTGCGCTCGGGGGATGCTGCGGAGTTGCACAGTATCCCGGAGAAGTTGCTCCGGGCGGGATCCTCCGAGATTCGCAACTGGATCATGGTGGCCGGAGCATTCGCGAGAAAACCGCTGAGCTGGGCAGAGTACGTTCCGGTCTATCGCACCCCTGCGGGTACTGGAGTCGGCCTCGCGTTCGCACGCTGGTAACGAACTGCGATGTTCAGGGAGCAAGACTGGGGTGATCAAAGAAGAGAATTTCCGCTGGAGGCGGCAAAGTCGAGCACTCAGTCAAGATGGCGATCTGGGTGCGGTGCGCTACCGCGCCGCTCGAACGGTCATCGATCCCCGATGGCTCGAGATGTTTTTTCCGGATCCTGAGTCGCGGCCGCCATCCCATGCCCTCGCTTACCAGCTGGGCGATCCGATGCTTATCCAGTGTGAGTTTTTGGCGGCGGTGGAGTAACTGAATGGCAACCTTGAACCACAACGGAACGCCCGATCATTCGTTGATTGAGCGGCTTCGCAAACTGGACACCTGCGTTGTCTCCGACGCGCTCGATCAGCTGAAGTTGCGAGGGGCTGTTATTGGCCTGCGCGCCGTATCGGTTCCGCGCCGAATCGCCGGGCGTGCTGTCACTGTTCAATTGAGGACGGCCAATGGACAAGCGCCGAGCCGCCATCTCTGCACCGCGGCGGTGGATGCTTCTGGGCCCGGCGATGTGATCGTTGTCGCGCATGAAGGACGGGTCGATGTCGCCGGCTGGGGCGGAATCCTCTCCCTCGGGGCAACCACTCGTGAGATTGAGGGCGTCGTCGTCGACGGTGCCTGCCGCGATATCGATGAAAGCATTGAGCTCGGCTTGCCCATCTATGCGCGTGCGAACGTACCGGTCACCGCGCGGGGCAGGATCGTTGAGAAATCGTGGAATGAACCAATCACGGTCGATGGAGTAACCGTAGCTCCCGGAGACCTGGTTGTTGCGGATGGCAGCGGAGTGGTGTTTGTCGCTGCGGGCCAGGCCGAAGCGGTTGTCGGCGTCGCGGAAACCATCGCCCGCCGTGAAGCTGCGATGGCCGAGGCGGTGCGAGCGGGCCAGCCGCTCGCTGAAGTAATGAACCGCTCCTACGAGCAACTCGCGACAAAATTGTGATGGACGACAAGCAAAGAATCAAAACGTTACGCGCGCTCGATGTCACGAGCGTCAGCGACGCCCTGGATCGGCTTGGGATCGCGGGGCAATGCCACGGCATCATGCCGCTTGATCGTTCGTTTCGCCTCGCGGGTCGCGCATTCACGCTTCGCTACGTCGCGACTGACGGGAAACCGGGAACCGTCGGCGACTACATCGATGACCTTGGCCCGGGAGACGTGCCCGTACTCGACAACCAGGGTCGTACCGACGCAACTGTCTGGGGTGATCTCCTGACCTTCACCGCGAATCGGCGTGGCGTAAGTGGAACGGTGATCGACGGAGTCTGCCGTGACATCGATCGCAGCGTTCAACTCGCCTATCCGATCTTCGCGCGCGGCAATTGGATGCGGACGGGGAAGGATCGTGTGCGGCTCGACGGCACCAACGTCCCTGTTTCCATCGGTGGCGTTACAGTTAATGCGGGAGACTACCTGGTAGGCGATGCCGACGGAGTGGTGACGATCCCGGCATCGCGAATCGACGAAGTGATCGGCGCCGCGACCGAAATAGCTACGGCCGAGGATCGGATTCGCAACGCGATTGAGAAGGGCCAGGACTTAAGATCCGCGCGGGCTGCCGTGGGTTATTTCGACCTTCAGCGCAGGGGCTGATTTACAGCGGGCACCGGAAATGCTCGACGAACAGCGAAATCAAACATTGACGCAGGCGGGCCGCGGCACGCCGATGGGCGAATTGATGCGCCGATACTGGCATCCGATCGCGGCGGTAACGGAATTAGAAAACAATCCGGTCAAGGCTATCCGCCTGATGGGAGAAAACCTCGTATTGTATCGAGATGGGGGTGGAACCTACGGCCTCCTCCAACGCAAATGTGCGCATCGGGGTGCAGACCTCTCTTACGGTTTCGTGGAGGATTGCGGACTCCGCTGCCACTACCATGGATGGCTGTACGATCACACCGGACGCTGTGCTCAGCAGCCATACGAGGAGCGGCTCGACCCCGCCGCAAAGCTCAGGAAATCTATCCGGATGCAGGCTTATCCGGTTGAGGTCAAAGCCGGTTTGGTATGGGCCTACCTTGGACCCCAACCCCTTCCTTTAGTACCGACGTGGGAGCCGTTTACCTGGAGCAACGGCTTCGTTCAGATCGTATTTGCAGAAATTCCCTGCAATTGGCTTCAAGCGCAGGAGAACTCGATCGATCCCGTTCACTTTGAATGGATGCACGACAACTGGGGCATCCGTCGGCTTCATTTGAATGAGACCACTTACGCACCCGCGCATCTGAAACTGGATTTCGATGAGTTCGAATACGGCTTTACCTACAAGCGCGTACGCGAAGGTTCCGATGAATCCGGGCCACTCTGGAGAATCGGCCGCGTATGCCTTTGGCCTAATGCCCTCTTCACTGGGGAGCATTTCGAATGGCGGGTGCCCATCGACGACGAGAACACGCTGAGCGTTACGTGGGCCTTTACGCGCGTTCCGCACGAAAGCGAACCCTATCGTCAGAGCCGAATCCCCTATTGGCACGGCCCGATCAGGGATCCCCAAACCGGGCGATGGATTTCTAGCCACGTAATGAACCAGGACTTCATTGCCTGGGTTGGACAGGGGAGTATTTCAGACCGCACCATCGAGCACCTTGGCGCGAGCGATCGTGGAATCTCGATGATTCGAAGGAGATTCTTCAAAGACCTCGAAGCCGTTGAACGCGGAGAGGATCCCAAAGCAATCGTGCGCGATCGCGAAACCAATGTGCGAATTGATCTTCCAATTGCGGAACGCGACCTATGGGTCCATGGAATGACGCGAAAGCGCTTCGCCCAACACAACCAGGAGCGATTTCGTATGTTTGGCGCCTACACCTACCAGGCGGGGCAGCCGGAAGCCGTTAAGCGGCAATTTGAAGAAGCGATCGGCATGACCGTCGAGGAATGCATCGCGGAACGATAGCCTTGAGTGAGCTTTCGGCCCAGGCCACCCCCACCCTGAACCGAGCCCAGGAAGCGATATGGTTCTAATCACCGGCGGGATGGGCTTTATCGGACTTCACACCGCCCGAGCATTTCTTTCCGCGGGTGAGAAAGTAGTTCTAACCCGATTTCGCGCGACCCGGGAGGCCGAGTTTATCAAGAGCAACGCTGATCGCGTCACCGTCGTAAACCTCGACGTGACTAGCGCATTTGAATGCCTTGAGGTTATCCGGCGACATCGCATTGAAAGCATCGTTCATCTTTCAGCTCCGGGGCTCGGCACGTTGCCCCCCGGGGAAGAGCTGCGAGTCAATTTGGTTGGGCTGATGAACCTGCTCGAAGCTGCCCGGCTAAGCGGTGTCTCGCGGGTCTCTTTAGCCAGCTCGATTGCAGTTTACGCGGGTCTGACGGAGGGTCCATTTCGAGAGGACCAGCCGTTGCGCATCGAATCTTCCAGTCCCACCGAAGCATTCAAGAAATCGATCGAAACGCTTTCGCTTCACCATTCGGAACGCAGCGGATTGGAGGTGATCGTTCTTCGAATCGCAGCGATTTGGGGTCCGCTATATCATTCGATGTTCAACCTGCCGAGCCGAATGGTTCACGGCGCTCTCGGAAACGGAAAAGTAGATCTGACCTCCGGTCCCGGAGACCTTCCGTATGAAGAGGACGCCATCGACCTTTGTTATGTGAGTGACTGTGCCGCGGCCATCCGCTTGCTGCATCGCGCAAAGAGCTTGAATCATCGGATTTACAACGTGGGATCGGGAGTTGCGACTTCAAATGAAGACCTAAGGCGAACGGTGATCCACACCATGCCAAATGCGAAGATCGCTCTGCATCCAGGCCGGAGCCGCGCCTATCGGCGTGATGCCCACATGAACCTCGATCGCCTTCGCGCGGACACTGGATATCAGCCGCGATACGACGTCGCTAGGGGCATCGCTGAGTATGCCGATTGGCTGCGAGCCGGCAATCCGTTCTGAATCCCGCGCATCGGACACTCGTCATCAGAAACAGATTGTTGCCAAATCCGAGCTTTCTGGCTCAAGATCGATGCATCTCAGTTATGAACGGAGCCGCCGCGTGGAATGGCAGCAACTCAGGTATTTTCGCACTATCGCTAAAACCCAGCATCTGGGACGGGCTGCCGCAGAGCTTGGCGTATCCCAGCCGGCTCTGAGCCGGACTATCGCCCGCCTCGAGACTGAGTTCGGCACGCCACTGTTCGATCGAAAGGGCAGATCCATCCTTCTCAATCGCTACGGACGCGCCCTGCTCACGAGGGTTGAACGTGCTCTGCAGGAACTGGAGGACGCCCACAAAGAACTGACCGACATTTTCAATGAAGAGAGCGGAACGGTTTCGCTGGCCTTTCTGGCTACTCTCGGAACTTGGTTGGTACCCGACTTGATGCGAGGGTTCCAGGTCAAACATCCGAAAATGAACTTTCGTCTGCTCCAGGGACCGGCCCCTACACTACTTTCACGTCTGATGAGCGGCGACGTAGACCTCTGTCTGGTATCGCCAAGATTCGAAGAACCGCAGGTCGAATGGCTACCGATCGGCGAAGAGGAGCTATTTGTACTGGTTCCGGAGACGCACCCTCTGGCACGCAAACGCTCGGTTAAGTTAAAGGATATCGCCGAGGAGGCGTTCATCTCGCTGAAACCCGGCTATGGGCTGCGCCGAGTAACCGACCAACTTTGTGCGCAGGCCGGATTCAAGCCACGCATCAACTTCGAGGGAGAAGAAGTCTCAACCTTGTGGGGACTCGTCGGCGCGGGGCTTGGAATTGCGATAGGCCCACGTCTCGCCGTAACCGCCCCCGGGACTCCTACAGCAGTGCAGGTCTCGGAGCCGCGTTGCAGCCGCGCCATCGGCTTGGCGTGGATGAAGAAGCGATACCTGTCATCCGCTTCCAGGTCTTTCTTGGAGTTCATTCGCGCTCGTTTCAAGCGCTTGGGTTTTCTAGATCCACGCTCATCGATCGGTCGCACCTGACGCGCTCGCCTTCGGCTCAATTCATGTCGGGTCGGCGCATAGCTGGCGCCCACCCTGCGATAAGACGGATATTCGGAGTTTCGAGCTATCTGTTCGCCGCAACTTCGCCGAAACCGTCGAAGCTCCTGTGATTGCGACTATCTTCATCTTAATTCGCTGCTCACGGAACGAGTCGCGAGCCAACCTCTAGTCCAACCGGCTCGCGTTGCACACTTTTCCCCTTCTACCGAACAACAAGTTCTGTTCGGCGCTCCTGTCACACTCGTCCGCGGCGCGTGTCTAATGAGACAGAGGAGGACAAAAAATATGAGCGTGAGTGAAATCCAAGCCCTGGCACAGCGCTTTGCAGATGCGTTCGACAAGAACGACATGAAAAGCGCCTTGGAGATGCTCTCCGAGGACGTCGAGGTGATTGACCACGTGCCATATCGATTCGACGGCAAGCTGCTCTTTGCCAAATATTTAAACGAAACCTTCGGGGGGATCGCCTCGACGAGTTTCGGCTTCCGGCAGCCATCATGTCGCGTGTACAACGATAACGTGGGAATCGTGAACGCCTACGACATGTTCGTGGGAGCGACCAAAGACGGGAAGGCCCTGACGCTTCACGGACGAACCACGCTGGTGTTCGTCAAACAAGGCGGTAATTGGAAGATTGTGAGCTGCCACTTCTCAGCAATGCCGCAGACCTCGTGAACCGCAAGCGGTGGTGACGCGATCCGCCAGGAGGCAAGTAATGGTAGTCGATAACCCCTTGGCCGAAAATGCGCCGAGCGAGCGCGAGGATGAAAATCTTGTCCTGCGCGCTCGCGCCGGCGATCGCAAGGCGCTGGAGGATCTGGTCGAACGCCATCAGGCGTGGATCTACAACATCGCGTTGCGCATGCTGTTCCATCCTGAGGATGCAGAGGATGCAACGCAGGAGATTCTCGTCAAGGTAGTGACCCGGCTTTCGTCCTTTGAAGGGCGGAGCAGCCTCCGGACCTGGATCTACCGGATAGTCGTCAATCATGTGCTCAACATGAGGAGGGGAAGGGTCGAGGACCCCCTAATAGACTTTCGTCGCTACGGCGAGGAACTCGATGCGACACCCGACCTCGACCCACCTGATCTTAAAGGAGTGTCGCCTGACGGGAATCTACTCGTCACCGAAGCGATGCTTGCCTGTACTTCCGGGATGCTGCTCTGCCTCGATCGCGAGCAGCGCCTCGCTTACATCCTAGGCGCCATCTTGGGAGTCAGCGACGCCGTCGCCGCCGAAGTATTGGAGATCACGCCAGAGAACTTTCGCCAACGGCTGGCCCGCGCTCGACGGGACCTGCGCAACTTCATGAACGACAAGTGCGGGCTGGTGAATCCGGCGAATTCATGCCGATGCGCCAAGAAGACCCGCGGCTTCATTCAAGCTGGCCACGTCGATCCCGAAAATCTACTCTTTGTCCGCGAGCGAATCTGCAAGGTGCGCGAAGCCGCGCCCAAGACGTATCAGACCGTCAAGACGCTGGACGACAAATGCGCGGAGATCTACCGCGGACATCCGTTCTACAGACCTCCGGACCTCGTGAAAATGATGCGGAAGCTGCTCGCGAGCCCTGCTCTGCCGTGAAGCGGGGAGGTAAGTCGATGTTTGCGGTATACGCCGCGGGACCGACGACCTGCTGATTACGAAAGGCTTGTCAGCAAGTTCCTAAAGTCAGGTTCACTAAGCGCCTGATTTCACGACCTTTTTCGTGAATTCACTGCTGATTGAAAATCAGCTCCTATCATTCCCTACTCATCTATTCTCATTCTTCTTTCCGACAGCCGCGCGAACTCCTGCGACCACCTCCGCCAGTGCGGTACCAGTCGGGAAGACGGCGCTGGCGCCCGCCTCGAGCATCGCGGGAATTTCCTGTGGCGTTATCGTCCCGCCCACGAGGATCGCGACCTCGGCAGCGCGTTCGCCCAGGGCCTCCTTCAGGCGGCGGGTCAGCGGCAAGTGCGCTCCTGAGAGGATACTGAGGCCGATCGCATCAACATCCTCTTGCAGTGCGACTTCGGCGATATGCTCCACGTTCTGACGGAGCCCGGTGTAGATCACTTCCATACCGGCATCGCGTAGCGCGTAGGCGACTACCTTTGCTCCGCGGTCGTGGCCGTCCAGCCCGGGTTTCGCGATCAACACACGAATCCGACGCTCATCCATCGAGACCCCTCCCGCGGATCAAAGCGCGACCGGCTCCTGGTAAGTCCCAAAGTGCTCACGGAGCACCGCGCAAATCTCGCCGATACTCGCGTAGGCTTTAACCGCTTCGCTGAGCGAAGGCATCATGTTTTCGCTGCCACGTGCTGCTTCCGCGACACCTACGAGCGTTTTCTTCACTTTCGCATCATCACGGCGGCCTCGTACTTTGGCGAGCTTCTGCCGCTGACGCTCCCCGATCTGCGGATCCGCCTGATACAGCTGCAACCGTTCGCGCTCGGGCTCCGGGCGCGCGAACTTATTTACCCCGACAACGATTTGCTCGCCGCTCTCGATACGCATCTGATGTCGATACGCTTCCTGCGCGATTTCGCGCTGGATCATCCCCTTCTCGATTGCGGCCACCATCCCGCCCATGGTTTCGATACGATCGATTATCGCGCCGACCTCGGCTTCCACCCTGTCTGTAAGCGCCTCGACGAAATAGGAGCCGGCCAGCGGATCAACCACGCTTGGCACGTTGGTCTCGTATGCGAGCACTTGCTGGGTGCGCAGTGCCAGTTCGGCGCTCTGCTCGGTCGGGATCGCGAATGGCTCGTCCCAAGCCGCAGTGAATACCGACTGCACGCCGCCGAGCACCGAGGCGAGTAGCTGGTACGCGACGCGGACCACATTGTTAAACGGCTGCTGGGCGGTGAGGGTACTGCCGCCGCACACGACGCCGAAGCGGAACATCTGCGAATTGGGGTCGTTCGCGCCGAAGCGCTCTTTCATTATTCGCGCCCATAGGCGGCGCCCCGCGCGGTACTTGGTAACTTCCTCGAACAGATCGTTGTGCGTGTAGAAGTAGAAGCTTAGCAAGCGGCCGAATTGATCGACGTTCAGTCCGCGATCGAGACAGGCCTGCACGTAAGTGATCGCGTCCGCCAGAGTGAACGCGAGTTCCTGAACCGCGGTCGCCCCAGCATCGCGGAAATGCGCGCCCGCTATGCTGATTGCGTTGAAGCGCGGGGCGTGTGTGACGCAATGCTCGATCGTGTCCACGATCAATCGCAAGGCCGGCGCCGGCGGGAAAATCCAGGTCCCGCGCGACACGTATTCCTTGAGAATGTCGTTCTGAATCGTTCCCGCAATCTTCTCCGGCGTGATCCCCTGTTTCTCAGCAACTGCCAGGTACATCGCAAGCAGGATCGACGCGGTGGAATTGATCGTGAATGACGCGCTCACCTGGCCCAGCGGAATGCCAGCGAAAAGCTCCTCCATGTCGGCAAGTGTGTCGATCGCAACGCCGACGCGTCCCACATCATCGATTGCCATTGGGTCGTCGGAGTCCATCCCCAGCTGAGTCGGCAAATCGAGCGCGACAGAAATTCCGGTCTGGCCCTGCTCCAGCAGCCATCGGTAGCGCTGGTTGGTTTCGGATGCGGTGCCGAAGCCGCTGTACTGGCGCATCGTCCACAGCCTTCCACGATACATGGTCGGCTGGACACCGCGCGTGAACGGGTACTCTCCCGGCATCCCGAGTTCGCCGTGGATATTGTTTTCGGTGTAGAGCGGATCGAGTTCGATTCCCGACGAGGTCTCCGCCGGCGCCACCTTCAACTTCGCAACGCGTTCGCGCCATCGCCGCTCTGACTCGTGAGTGTCGACGCCGTTGTTCGTTATCCGGGACGCTTGCGAGATATCGGTTTCTGGAAAATTTGCCATCGCGTTAAAAACTCCGCTGCGATTGCTCAAGTGCTCGATTCCGCAGTCTCGCGTCGCACTCAGCGACGCTGCTTCCATGTAGCGACCGCCTTCAAATGCTCGTCCGATACCCAGGTACGCGCAAAACTGTCCGCCTCGAATTCGATCGCCGCTTCACCGACGAGACCGCGTCCGCTATTCACTTGATACTTGATCGCGCGCACTGCCTCATTGGGGTTCGCGGCAATTTGCTGCGCCAACGCAATCGCAGAATCGCGCACGGAAGCGGGCTCGACGACGCTATCTACCAGCCCGATACGCATGGCCTCGGCCGCATCGATGACTTCGCCGGTGAGCATGAGTCGAAGCGCGATCGAGCGCCCGACCAATTCGACGAGGCGCGAGCGCCCGCCCCATGCCGGCGTTATCCCAATCGTGACCTGCTTGAATGCGAAACGAGCGCGGCTGCTCGCAATACGAATATCGCAGGCCAGCGCTACTTCGCAGCCACCGCCGAAGCTGTCGCCATTTATCGCACCGATCACTGCGATCGGCAGTTCACTGAGACGCGCCATCAGCGTCTGCATCTGGCGCGACATCGAGGCCGCAGCCTGATGCGTGGTCAGTTGTTCAAGCTCCTTGAGATCGCCCCCTGAAACGAATGTCTTATCTCCGGCACCGGTGAGAACCAGCACAGAGAGCGTCGGCGAGGTTTCCAGATGATCCAGCACGCGCTCCAACTCCGGCATCGTCGTCAGGCCGATCGCGTTGTGAACCGCCGGACGGTTAATGGTTAGCAGTCCGACACCGTCCGCTTCGACATATTGAAGGTGGTCGAGACCTGCAATTGGCGCGGATCTCTGAAGCTCGTGCTCGGCCGACATCTTCAGTTCTTTTGAACTCTGCGACTCCAGAGCTATCCAAGAAAATTCATAGGTCGTTCGACTCGAAACCGACTGCGAACATGATGACAGTACCTTGAGAGTGTACGTAATTGAAAGCAACTCTTTCAAGAGGTAGAACTATCATTCATGGATGTGAAAAGTGCCGGACGCACCATGGAACTCTTCGAAGCCTTCGCCAGGGCGCAAACTCCGCTCTCGTTGTCTGAAATAGCGCGCTCCTTAGACGCGCCAGCATCTAGCTGCTTCAACTTGATCCGCGCGTTGGAAGCTCGCGGATATCTGTACCTTGTCGAGCCGAAGCGCTTGTACCCTACGCACCGGCTGTTTGAAGTCGCTCGGACGATTGCGGCGCGAGAACCATGGATCGATCTTTTGGAGCCAGTCCTCGCCGATCTTAGAGACGAGACGCGCGAAACCGTGATTCTAGGGAAGCGTCAGGGCGACCGAGTGATCTACCTTGAGGTTTTTGAAGGACCGCAAACGATCCGCTACAGCGCGAGGTCGGGCGATCTAAAGCCGCTGCACTCGAGTTCAATCGGCAAGGCATTACTCGGGACGCTGGAACCGGCCGATTTGTCTGAACTGCTGAAGAACTTGCCATTGAGACAGGTGACCAAAGCGACGATCACCAGTCGGCAAAAGCTGCTCACCGACCTCGAACGGAGCCGCCGGCGCGGCTTTTTTATGACCGCTGGGGAGAATGTGGCAGACGTGACGGCGGTGGCAGCGGGCTTGCGCCTCGACTACGAGGCGTACGGAATTGCCATAGCGGGACCGATGTCTCGCATGCGAGAGAACCTCGGCGAACACACCTCAGCTCTGAAGAGGGCCAGTGCTTCGATCGGGGAATTGAGTCGAGGACGGGCGGTCGCCAAAGCGATCGGATAGAGAACGCGTAGCCGGATGCTCGAAAATTCTCTGATAAATATCGATCAAAGGGATAGAAAGCGAGATGTCGGACATACTGACTCAAGGCAGGATCACACGCCGGAAGCGGCGCGCTCTCTGCGCGAGAAGATCGGCTTGCTGTTGCGATCCCGGAATTCTTACAGTACCTCTTTCTATTTCGACAGATGGCAGCTATCAAGCTCTCCCGCACTGATAACGCGCCCATCCAGCACGCGGACCGCTCATCTTGCAATGGCGGGTCCCGGAGCGCCACTAAAAAAGTTATGGCGGCATTCGGACCGAAGATGCTCCAGCTCTGCGGTAGGGAGGCTACCGGCACGATTACCCTGGATGGCCGGAAGAAAAACCCTGCAAGAGCATGTCGTACCGAGAAATACGGACGCTACGAAAGAAGCGGGATGTCCACCTCCGCGCATTATCGGTGGGGTACTGCTCGCGATTGTCAATGACGTGTCTGCCGCACGCGAAGTCGCAGCGAAAGTATTTCGGGTCTATCGCGATCTGCCAGCGTATCGCACTAAGAACACACAGAACCCTCCGATGTTTTGATCATGGCGAATTTTGATTGAAGGACCAGGTCACGACGTCCGCCTTGCCCGCGAAGGAGTGAAACAGGATGCTTCAGGTTCATGCGCTTACGCTTACCGAGACTGCACGCGGAATTCGCGAGCGAAAGCTCTCGCCCGTCGTGCTGGTGGAGGCTTCGCTTGCACGCATCGATCGCCTAGATGGCACGATCAGGGCTTGGGCCGCGGTCGATCGAGCTGGAGCGCAACGCGCCGCGGCTGAGCTTGATCGGGAGGCGCACGACGGCCGCTTTCGCGGACCGCTCCACGGCGTGCCGGTCGGGATCAAGGACATCTTCTACACCGCGGGACTTAAAACCGCGGCGGGCTCCAAGGTGCTCGCTGGTTTGGTTCCGCATTACGACGCCGAGGCGGTCGCGCGCCTTAAACGCGCCGGTGCAATCGTCCTGGGCAAGCTCGCGACCGCCGAGTTTGCGTTCGCAGACGCGCCCGCCACTCGTAACCCATGGAACACGGAGCATAGCCCAGGGGGCTCTAGCAGCGGCTCAGGTGCGGCGGTCGCAGCACGGATGTGCCATGCCGCGATCGGCTCGCAAACCCTTGGTTCGACCATCCGACCTGCGTCGTACTGCGGCATCGTCGGGATGAAGCCGACCTTCGGCCGAGTCAGCCGCTATGGAATGCTAGCGCTCGCACCGAGCCTCGACCACGTCGGCATCTTCGCGCGGTCGGTCGCCGACACGGCCGTGATGCTGCAGGCGTTGGCGGGACAGGATTCCCGGGACGCTGCAAGCTGGGCAGTCGCGACGGGCGACTATCTGTTTTCAGCTTCGCAGGTCGCGCGGCCTCCGCAAATCGCAGTGATGCCCAAAGCGTTCGATGATCGCGCAGACGATGACACCCGCGCTGCAGTCGTCGATGCGCTTGGCAAGCTCGCCAAGGCCGGCGCACGGATCGAAGCCGTCGATGAGCCCCCGTCGCTCGCCCGGACTAGAGAGAGCGCTCTGGCCGTGCTGGGTGCTGAGGCCGCCGAGGTCCATCGCGAGCGCTTTGCAGAGAAAAAAGACCTATATGGGCCGAAGCTTAGCGAGTTCCTCGAGCGCAACTCCAATATGCAAGCTTGCGAATACATACGGGCGCTGGAGGTGCAAAGGTGTTTTCGCCAAGAGATCGATCGCGTGCTAGTTCGCTTTGATGTGATCCTGACCCCAGCTACACCTGCGCCGGCGCCGGCCGGAATTGAGTCGACCGGTGATCCCTCGTTCAACCTGCCTTGGAGCCTTAGTGGCCATCCGGTTGTGTCGCTGCCGTGTGCGCTTGGTCCGTCGCGATTGCCGATCTCGATCCAGCTCACTGGCACGACGCTCGAGGAGGGCCGACTGCTGAACGTGGCACGATGGTGCGAGCAGGTTTTTGGTTTCGATGAACTCCCGGACCCAGCGCCATTTTGAGCTGATACTTCGACTCGATTTGGTTGGCTACAGCTACGGTCGCGCAGCGATCGCTTCGAAGTTGTCGAACGCCTTAAAAAAGCGCTGGTTTGTGCTGGAACACGTCGAAAGCGGCAGTTAACACCGCTGACCCCTTGCCGTTTCCCTTGTACCACGCACCGGTCGCTCGACGAAGATCCAGTCCGCGGTGACGACCGATTGGAGGATCGATTTCCAAGGTTTGTTGGAATCATGGGCAGGTTCGGTCACTGGGATGATAATCTGTCGACGGCGATCTTTAGCCAAGGAAGCTGGTCCCCTCGCCGTTCTGTGTATTGTTTCGGAGTTGGAGCGGCGAGCGTCCCGTCTGCGCTGAGAACGCGGTGCGATTTCCTACTTCACTGAGACGTTGGTAGCCTGAGGAGCGACGATGCGCCACCCGCGATCCTCCAGATAGTAGACGTTGGTGTAACGGCGATTCATAGTCTTCCTAGAATCTGAGGCATTCCGCTTCGGCACGACGATCTCGTAACCGATGTCGGCTTCCCTGAGATTAAACAAGTGCGAAAGGATCGTCGCGAAAGCAAGCGCTGCGCCGCTGGACATCACGAGGGAACCGCAATACGACAGGTTTGCAGGAGGATCACGATCATGGCCAGCAGCGAGAAACGCTCTTCCTACCGATGGGTGATCGAAATTCTGCTGGTGCTGGCGCTGGCCAGCCAGACGCTGACCTGGCTCGCTCCAGCCCCGTTGTTGAGCCCGATCATCAAGGACCTGCAAATTCATTTAGGAGATGCCGGCCTCATCATCTCGATCATCTCGTTATGTATCGCGATTTTCGCGCTCGCCGGTGCGATGGTGGCGCAACGGATCGGCGCCCTGCGCTCCTTCATCATTGGCATCTGGTTGCTGGCGATCGGCGGTGTTGGCAGTGGTTACGCTCCCGGTTTTGGCACGCTCCTGGCCTGCCGCGTGCTCGAAGGAATCGGCTTCGGGATGATGATCGCTCCTCCTGCCACGCTCGTCATGCAGTGGTTCGATGAATCGCAGTGGGCATATATCAACACGATCAACGCGGTCGCGCCGTTCATCGGACTCACGGCGGCGTTCGCGCTCACGGCGCCGATATACGTCGCGGTGGGTGCGCGATGGCGCACCGCCCTATTCGCGTACGGATTGGCAGTGACGATAGTCGCACTTCTGTGGACACTGCTCGGGCGGACGCATCCTTCGCATCGATCCGGTGGCGGCGCGCACGCGGCGGAAGCGGGCGCAATGCGAGCAGTGCTCCAAATGCGCGATATCCGCGTAATCTCGATCGCGCTGGCCTCAGGAATGTGGGTATTTCAGCTCTACAGCGCGTTTTTGCCGGAATTCTTTCAGTCGGTCCGCGGCTTCACCCTGGAACAGGCCGGAACCCTGACCGCGCTGATTCCATTCGCGGGGATTTTCGCCGCCGCCGGTGCCGGCGTGATGACGGCCGCGATCGGATTGCGCCGGCCGTTTACCTTTCCGATGCAGATCGTGTTTGCGCTCGGATGCCTGGGAGCGGTGACTCTCACCAGTCTGCCGGCCCTTCGACTTTCGCTGATCCTCATCGGCGTCGGATCGTCTGCGCTGTTGCCGACCCTGGTGACCATGGTGATGGAACTTCCCGGAATGACGCCGATCAGAGCGGGAAGCGGACTCGGAGTAGTGTGGTGCGCCGCCTATATCGGCGCATTTCTTTCGCCGATCGTAGGCGGCTCGCTAGCCGGACATTTTGGCTTGCAGACTGTGATGTTGGCTTCGCTTTTATTCGGACTGATAGCGATCGGCGGATTCTACATGGTTCCCGAAACCGGAAAGGGGCGGATAACCCAGCCCGCAGAACAAGCAGCACTGATCGACGAGCAACCCGAGCGTGTAAGCAGGTAGCCTCAATTTTAATCGTCGAGGCTGCGGCGTGCGCAACCACCAATCAGGAGAAAGATTTACAATGACTAATGGCAGGATCCGGAAGATGTGGGCGCTACCCGGCGCGCAGCTTTCTGCACCGCGCTCGCTGCTGGTTCAAGGCGGCGACGCTACTATGGTCAAGCTGCCGTGTCCCTCGTTTCTCATGGAACACCCGAAAGGTCTCGTGCTATTCGACACGGGATGCAACCCGCGCATGATCGATGATCCAATCGGATACTTGGGCGAGCACGCGCGCAATCTGCCGTTGGAATGGAGCAAGACCGAGACCCTCGATCGGCAAATCAAGCAGGTCGGCTATCAACCATCAGACATCAAGTATGTAGTCGTATCGCATAGCCATTTCGATCACGTTGGCGGACTCAGCTACTTTCCCAAAGCAAAGTTTATCGTCGGAACCAACGAACTGCGCTACGCCTACTGGCCCGATCCCGACCGGCGGTGGGTATTCGTGCTCGAGGACTACCTGCCGACGCGCGGCTACGATTGGCTGGAACTCGGATGCGACTTCGATCTCTTTGGCGATGGTAGCCTGCAGTTCCTACTCACTCCGGGTCACACACCCGGCGAATGCTCGCTGATGGTGAGGCTCTCTAATCGCAACATCCTTCTAACCGGCGACACCGTGCATCTGCGCGAAGCTATTGAGCGGGAAGCCACGATGCCGCTGGACACCGACCCGAATCAATCGACGCATTCGATTCGCCGCCTCAAAGCGATACGTGAGATGTATGACGCAACCTTGTGGATCACCCACGATCCCGAGGACTGGTCGGAAATTCCCCATATCATCGAGTAGCGACGATGCCGATATACGAATGGCGATGTGATTGCGGTTACCAGTTCCAAGAAGTGATCTCGTGGCGCGAAGCCGATCGCGGAAGAAGGTGCCCGCGCTGCGGCTCATCTGCGGTGCGAATACCGTCGACTTTTGCGATTCGTGGCTCCGCGGCAACTCCACAGGTGAAGTTGAAGAAGCCCAAAATACCGAAGCCGCCGAGTTACGCCCGCTTCTGCGGCATGGACGATTACTCGGCGACACGCATGTCTGCATACAAAACGGGCCGCGGCGCGCAGTTCGATGACTATCACGCGGCGGTCGCGGAGAAGAAGGAGCAGGGAGAGTGAACGCGAGAGCTCAGGCGCAAGCCACTGAGTACTTCCGCGCGAGCAGGAGGAAACAGGTATACCTGTCTACGCAATCGCGCACGATCGAGTTCACGAGCCGAAAAAACACACCTACCTGGCGCATTCGGATCATTAACGACAGCGGTTCGACGATGGGCTGGTTTAGACTGGAATCGAATACAGCTTTGAGGCAGTGGCGCCGAGCAATTTGCGCTTGTCTTCGAAGGTCAGGCCCTCCAGTGTCCGCGCCACGTGTTCCAAGGCATTTGGATACAGGCAGGTTGGGTGGGGGAAATCCGTCTCGAACATGATGTTGTCAACGCCCAAAGCATCCAATGCAGCGCGGAAGCCTCTCCGCTCGAACCAGAAACAGGCGTATATTTGCCGCCGGAAGTAGTCGGACGGCTTCATGCTCAATAGGGACTTGGAGTTGGGCGCGGCCTCCTCTAACTCGTAATCCAGCGCTTCGAGCAAGAACGGCATCCAGCCCACACCGCTTTCCACGGAAACAAAATTCAGCTTCGGATAGCGCTCCAGAATTCCCGAGTAGATGAGGTTCGCGAAGACCTGCGCGTTATGCATGAAGAGCATCGTTGAGCCGAGCGCGAGCTTGCGGTCGGCGCTCTGAGAGGACCAGGACGATTTGCCGTAAAAGTCATTCGCCTCGGTGCTGCTGCCGATATGGAAATTGATCGGCATCCGCAGGTCCGAACAAATCTCCCACAGCGGATTCCAGTAACTCTGGCCTAGATCCGGAAGCCCGTGGTCCTGCGGGCTGGAGTTGGTATTAATGCCCTTCATGCCCATCTTGTGGCAGCGCTCGGTTTCCTTGACCGCCTGCCCGACATCCCACCACGGCATATAGGCCATCCCATAAAGCCGGCCGCCTGATTCCTCCTGAAATTCGGCCATCGCCTCGTTGTAGATCTGGATACAAACCAATCGTAATTCAGGGTCGACAGTGGCTGCCCGCTGCGCGCCAAAGCCCAAAAGATTCGGATACAGGATCTGCGCCCAGATGCCCTCACCGTCCATGAACTGAAGCCGCGCCTTTACGTCGTATGACCCGGCATGGACGTCTTCCAGTGCGTACTGGAAAAATTCGATACCGCGGGACTTCTCGCCCTCGGGCTTCACAACGCTTATCGCCGCGACCGGACCCAAGACCGTCGTGCCGCCGATCACCCATTGCCGCTTGTTGTCGACGGTTTTGACCTGTGGAACGCGCTCCTTCCACTTGGCCGGAGCCCGCTTAGTCCAGAGCGTGTATGGTTCGCTCAGATGAGTGTCGACGTCGATCACCTTGATTCCTGCCAGCGACTCGCGGCCCAAACCGGGTGATTCTTGATGTGCAGTTGCCATGTCGTTTCTCTCGGTGCCTTGGTGTCCTTCTCGGATCACGCGAAGTTGGTTTCGATTGTCGCTGATTCGTTAATGAAAGCCTGGAAGGAAAACAATTGCCGGTAAAAAATGTCCACCCGCATCTGATCCGCGCCGTGGACCTTGAACGGATGCCGCAGCAGACACAGGCGGTTCAGCGTGTGATCGGGATCTGCCTCGCCATGCGCCTTGATATTTTCCACCATCTCCTTCCAGGTGGCGTGGTTACCGTCCAGCGTCCAATCCGGATCGAATGACGCAATCTCGCTGTCGGCCAGCTCGCGAATCTCCACGCACTCCAAGCCGTCGAACACCAGGCCGAAGTTACGATTGCCACCCGGAGTATCGAGTATCCTGAAGACGGCGCGCGCCGAGACGAAGCCAAAATTCTGATATTTCGCGCGCTGCTCATTCATCCGCCCCGCCAGAAGCTCGAACCATTGAGTGGAAGGAAACGATGCTGCAGTGGTCATCGAATCTCCAATCGTCAAAAGGGAGCGCGCGCGGGGATAAGGCAACGGTCACGCCGCGTGAGGCCAATTGAGTCCAGGCGCGCCAGGTAGTCAGTGGCGAAGCGCGGCCAGAATTCACGAATGATACCCATCCCGCGCTCCGTTGCCTCTGCACCTCCCCACGCCAGAATCGCGAGCGGTTCCAGGACTTTCGGGTTCAGCAGATGATGCTCCGTTTGCAACGGTTCAAGGCGGTCGGCCACCAGATGGAGCTTTATCGCAGCTTCTTCGCGGTCCGGACAGTTGCGCAGATAAAATGAGATGCGGCGGCATCCAAAAGTTGTGTGACGCGCGCAATCCTGGATGAGTTGAGTCATCAGGTGCCGGTCGAAACGACTGCACGCTCCTCCCTGGGCTAACTGCGCCATACCCAGCAGGATACTGTTGAACAGGACATCGATCGCGAACACGACGGCTGCGAAGTCGCGATTCACCTGACCGACAAAGCCGTGGGACGATTCATTGCAGACGTCAATCAATCCCGCTTCCAGTCCATCAACCTGAACGCCCACGCCTCCGCCGTTGGCCATCACACGATTGCGCAGCAGTCCCGCCATCAGGTTGTAATCGAACAACTCGTAGGCGAGATAGCTCTTTACTTCCGCGAACCCGTAATGGATCAGGCCGTTCCACGGGCCGGACGCTTCCGAACACAGGTGGAACGCTTGGATTAGATACGTCGCAAACTGGTCGAAGGCGCGCTCGAGATCAGTGCTCAGCGGGGTCATCTCCTCCCACCGCAACTGGCGCGCTGGACGCATCTGACGGTCCAGCGCCTCTTCGGCGAGTTCGGCGGCCTCGTCGATCCAAACCTGGTAGCGCAGGTCCATCTCTCGCGCGGTGCCATACTTGGGCGCGATCTTTTCCTCGAGCTCCCGCGAGATCGCAGGATGCGTCTTGATGTAGCGGGAATGGTTCACGCGGCGCGCCGGTTCATTGGTCGGTTCCGGATTGGCGCTGACCGCATTGATCGCCATGAAGGTCATTCCGATGCGATCAGGCTTCGCACGTTTGCCACATTCGGTCCATTCGCCGCCAACCAGGGGCGTGGTGAACCACTCGCCGAGCTGACCCGAGCGGATGCGTTGGGCTTGCGGATGGTTATAGAGCTTGGCTTTAACTTCCTCTGGCAGCGGCAGGGGAATCGGTTTTTCCCTGCGCGTGGGGGGCAGTGCGAAGCGCGGTGGTAAGCGGGCGGACGACGACGCCATGGTGATCGCTTGTCTCGGGGCTAGAAAGGCGCTTCGTCAGGAATCATGCAGCGGCCCCGGCGCGGAAGGCCTGCGCGGTCGCAGCGGTCTAGGTATTCTTCGACCACAGCGGCCCAGAACTCGCGCACGACATCCCATCCCTTGTCCAGGTTCCCGGTGCTGCCCGCGGCCAACAGGGCGAACGGCTCCACTGCGCTGGGATGCACCAGCAGGCCAAATCCGGCCCCGCTGGTTTCGGTAACAGAGGCCAGATAGTGCAGCATCTCTAAGGCCGCCTCGCGTTCCTGTCGCGGTGCATTCTCCAGGTAGTACTTAATACGCATCGTGCCGAAGGAAACGTGCCGCGCTTCATCCTGCATGATGCGCCGAAACATCTCCTTGTCGCAGGGATTACGTCCGAGGAATTCGCCGAAGCGGAAGAAGTCCAGCACTACGCCTTCGCCTATCATCTGCACGAAATAGGAATAGGCGAGGAAATCCAGGGTCGGATTGACGCTCGCAATCACTCTGGCGGCTTCTTCAGGTAGCACCGACTTGCGCGGATCGAACTGGAAGAGCGCCTCGGCGCCCGGCTCCATGCCTGGTCCGCCGCCGTTTGCATACATCCGCTTGCCGAACACCTCCATGTGGCGCGCTTCATCGGCGCACTGCGAGGACATGAACAACCGCACCTCTGCGAAAGAGGGATCCACCCGCGCCATGTAGAAAGGCAGAGTGTCTCCCGGAATGAATTCCACCGTATGCAAAAACCCGACAAATTGGCACAGCGCACGTTCCTGGTCATTGGACAAAGGCTCTAATTTGTCCCAGGGGATATCGCGCGTGGCGCTCCATTGCCGCACACCGCCTCTTCGTACAGGCTTTCGACGTTGTATGACCACACCTGGTACTTCTGGTTGAGCGGATAGTCATAGCGCGGCGTGTCAGGTTCGGTTCCCGCTTCGCGGTCCGATATCAATCCCAGGCCCTCGGCAGGAATCGGATGTCGGTCAGCACGGTTGAGTTCGACCATGCTCACACCGCGGCGGCGGTTGGGTTGAAAATGATGACCCCATGAACCCCAGATGCCGCCTTCCTCGGTTGGCTTGGCGGTAAACCACCCGCCGGGTTCGTAGTTACCCTCACGCCAGCGTCGGACTTGTGGCAGGGCCCGCATCCGCTCAAGGGTCTCTTTCTTATCGATGGGAATGGCCATGGCTGCCTCCAGAGCAGTGCTCCGTCTCGGCTTTTACATGGGTTGGTGGGGCTTTTAGCTTGACTTCCCCAAGACCCTTAATCGACCCGACGCGAGCACGAGGCGTCCCGTCTTCCGAAGAGCACGCCGCAGGGCATAGGTTTCCTATGCGAATTGTTGCCTTGGTTAAGCGTTTCTGTTGAAGTCGTTTAGCGCCGGGAGGGAGCGCTTGTCAAGAAATCACGGTCAGCGAGCGCATTGTGACATCCAAGATATCCAAGGCAATAAGGCCCAGGAGCAGCGGACATACGGGCGCCGCGGCGGCGCGGCAGGCCGCGGAGTTGCTCGAACTTCTGTATCCACTTCATTATCGAGGGAACGTGGCGGTAGAGGATGCGATGCGTGGCGAGCTTACTCGCAAGCAGGCTGCAATTTTGTGGCTGATTCGTTCGGAAGCCGAAATCTCCGGAGGTATGAGACGCAAGGACATCTTCCGCAAGTTGCAGGAACTATTCGAAATTACCAGCCCAGCAGTCACAAAGGCGTTGCGCGGCATGGTGCGCACTCCGCTGGTGCTGGTCCGCCTGGTGGAAAATGCCGAATCCGGGCGCGAGAAGATGGTGTTCCTGACGGTAAAGGGCGAGCGCTTCCTTGCGACAATGATTGCTCGCGGACATGAATTTCTGCGACAGCTCGTGGAGCGGACCGCGACCGAACTTTCGAGCGAGGACGTTGATTCTGGAATCCGGTTCTTGCGGGCCGCAGTGCACGGCTATGAGCTACTCCGCAACGGCAATGCTGCCCGCAGCACGGGTCGGAGAGTAGCTCGGTCGTCACACCTAGCCGTGGCATCAAAGGAAGATCTTCGAGAGTGAGATGACGGATCGTGCCGTCGATATTCCAGCGGGTGGGCAGAAAATTGGATACAGTCGAGCGTGTTGGAGATGATGAGGGCGAAAAAGTACTTGATTTCGTTGGAGCCACCCGTCGGATTCGAACCGACGACCTGCTGATTACGAACAGCTAAGTCCGCACAAATTCTTCAATTTTCGATGCAACTTCCTGGATTCATAAAAGGGGGCAGTACTCCGGCGCCCCGCACGCTCCTTACCCAGCGGTGGCCTTAACCCACAGGAGTCTCGGCACAGCCGAAGACGAACACCAATTTCTAGGTTTCGGGACCAAGTGAGCCTTGGCGGAGCGCGCGGTGCTTGATCATCGCGAAGAAGACCGGCACCAGGATCAGCGCATGAATGTCGACCTGATCATTCCGAGGACGATTGGCGCCGCGATCGGCTTCTTCTTCACATCCCGCGCGGATCCCCTTTCCCACAGAATGGGAGCCAGACTCAGCATCACTACCGCGACCGTCATCAGTTTCGGCCTGAGGCGCTGCACGGCACCTTCGATGCTCGCCTCTTCAATGTCTGATTGAGTTAAGGGAACGGCATCAAGCCTAAGCCTTGGGAGTGGTTCATTTCGTGCCCACGTCCAGCCAACGTCTCGCCTCCTTCTGCGGAGGACTCAATTGTGCCGGTGGATTGGGTCGCTCCATGCGACCGACTCAGGTCTTTCCACCGGTTCGATGTCCAGGTTGACAACGACTGCCTCCTGGTCGCTGCGTATGACAACGCATTGCAGCGGTTGTTGGGCGGAAGCGTTTATCTCCTGGTGGGGCGCGTAGGGAGAGATGTAAAATGAACATTCTGCTGTGGACGTTATCTCTGCTGCTGGGCGCGGTATTGCTGGGTGCGCTCGCGCGACGGATCAAGGTCCCCTCACCATCGCTGTTTGCGCTGGGCGGAGTGCTCATCGCGGTGCTGCCGCATGGCCCGCGAATCTCACTGCAGCCGGATCTGGCGCTCGCCTTGTTTGTCGCGCCGGTGTTGGTGGACGCAGCGTTTGACAACTCGTTGCGCGATCTCCGCCAGAACTGGATTCCCATTTTCAGCCTGGTTTTCATGGCGGTGGCTGTCACCACTGCTGCCGTCGCATTCGTCGCGCGCTGGCTCGTGCCCAATATGCCCTGGCCCGTCGCGATTGCCTTGGGCGCTGCGATTGCGCCGCCGGACGCCGCTGCCGCCACCGCAGTTCTGAAGGAAGTAAGGCTCCCCCGTCGCCTCGTCACGGTCCTCGAAGATGAGAGTCTTCTCAACGACGCCAGCGCATTGCTCATTTATCGATTAGCCATTGGAGCGGCGGTAGCGCGTACCGACAACGCAATCGAGGTGACCTCAACCTTGGTTTTTGTGCTGATCGGTAGCGTAGCGATTGGAGCGTTGTTTGCGTTCGCGTACGGCAACATCATGAATCGTTTCTCCGATGTGCCCAGCTCGATCGTCATGCAATTCATCGGCGCGTTCGGAGGATGGATCCTGGCGGATCGGCTGAAACTGTCGGGCGTGCTCGTGCTCGTGACCTTCGCCGTAATATTGTCGCGTAGTTCGGCGATTCGGCTGCCCGCCGCGGTCCGCGTTCCTTCCTACGCCGTGTGGGATTTGGCGGTCTTTGTCCTCAATGCGTTGGCCTTTATCCTGGTAGGACTGCAGCTCGGACCGATCATGGACCGGCTCGACCGCACGCCGCACGTTCATTACGTCGTCTTCGCGACCGTAATCCTCGTGACGGTCATCCTCGCACGAACCGGATGGATCTTCACCTATAACCTCTCGACGCGACTGGCACAGCGCGTCTTCGGAACACACAGTCCGCTCCCGCCGCCGCCCCGGTTCAAGAACAGTTTGCTCGTATCGTGGTGTGGGATGCGCGGTATTGTGACCTTGGCCGCCGCGCTCGCGTTGCCCGACAATTTCCCATATCGCGATCTGATCGTGCTGACCGCTTTCGCCGTCGTGCTGGGCACCCTCGTCGTGCAGGGGCTCACCCTCCGCGTGCTCGTGATGATGTTGGGGTTGGAGGACGACTCACCCGTCGGCAACGAGATCCGCACTGGCCGGGTCGAAATCTTCAAGGCTGCGCTCGAATGGGTGGACAACCGTGGCAATGTCCCGGACGACAACGGCGTTGCGGACGCCCTTCGCCGTGAATATACGGAGGTGCTGCGAAAAGTCGACGGCTCGCTCGGACGCTCCGAGAGAGAGCATCAAGCCGAGGTCGCGCTTCGCACCGCCGCCAGAGCTGCCGCACGCGAGAAGCTCAACGCGCTGAGGGCTTCAGGTGCGATCGGAGAATCGGCGTTTCAGCAACTGGAAGCGGAACTGGATCTGCTTGAACTGGGTGGAGAGGTTCGCAGCCGCTGGTAACTCGAGCGCGCCCCCACTCGG
The DNA here is from genome assembly GCA_036495685.1 of Candidatus Binataceae bacterium. Classification (NCBI taxonomy): domain Bacteria; phylum Candidatus Binatota; class Binatia (SeqCode); order Binatales (SeqCode); family Binataceae (SeqCode); species Binataceae bacterium (SeqCode). Next base: position 48,552 of record DASXMJ010000040.1, read on the forward strand.
CGAGATCCTTGAACCCGATCTCGATGTTGTTTTGCCTCAATTGCCGGCTTTCGCTTGAACGGTCACGGCCCGGGAACCCGCTGGGCATCGTCAACCATGTCAGGTTCTCTCGCATCAGCAACCGATGTCGCTCAACCCGTGGAGACCATGTGGGCAGTAGCCTGCGGAACGGCCCCTAGTCGAGTTGGGACAGCTGGAGGTGACCCGAACTTCCCCGACCAGCGCGGCCGATGAACGCCGTTTCGTGTTCGACCCGAGCAGCGCATCGGACGGTATCTGTCTCTCGCGGATCCGATTCTGCTGCGCGATCGGCCGCTCACTCCATCTCGTACGATCACCGCAACAAGAAAGAGTGAGCGTTCGACGTCCTGAGTGCTTTCACCGAGGCTCATCCGCGCCAGCAGCACAATTTCGAAGGGCACTGATCCGCCCAAGCAATCGGGTAAAGGCGAGCCCGACACCCAACCCCATTGGCGGCGACTCTTTTCAGCGGCGTTGTGAGCGCCGCGTTAGCGCAAAGACTAAAATCGATCGTGCCGAGAGGCCTCTGAAATAAAACTGCCCAGTAATTAGGAGGTTTTATGCCCTTGTTTACCGTCACGATGAACGCGAACCGGTCTGCCAAAGCGAAAGATCGCCTTTCCAGGACCATCCACGCCGCAAGCGTTGTCGCTGGATATCCTGAAGATGATGTTTTCCAGCGCTTCCTTTCGCTAGACCCAAGCGACCTCAGGGTGGACCCGTACTATCCTGCGCTGCCCAAGCCCGCTCGGACCAGATGTTGATGATTGAAGGGCTGGTATCTTCAGGAACGGACACCGGCAGGAAAAGAAGTCTTGTGACCGCACTAGTCGAAAAACTTTGGCGAAGCCGGCGTCGCTCCCAATGACATCATGGTATTCTTTTTAGAGACCGATCGTGCGAGCGGATCATTCGGCGGCGGCCAGTTCGCACCCCCTGTTGCCTTCGCCTGATCGATGAACACCCGTCGCAGCAGCTTACACGAGAAGGCTGCGCAAAAGTCCCTCAATTAGGAGATCGCCATGAACGTTCTACACATTCAGTCATCGCCGCGAGGTGACAAATCAAACTCTATCGCCCTGACCAAGGCCTTTCTTTCGGTTTCCAGGAAAATCCTCCCCACGATTGATGAGGACGTCCTGAATATCTGGGACGAAAACCTCCCCGAGTTTGATGCCGCATCCATCGGAGCGAAGTACAAGGCCATCAAGCACGAGCCAATGACAGACGCAGAATCGCATGCATGGAACCGGATTCAAGAATTGATCGGTCGCTTCCAACGAGCGAACCGAATTGTCCTGGGCCTGCCGATGTGGAACTTCTCCATCCCATACAAGCTCAAGCAGTTGATCGATCTGACCGCTCAGCGCAATTACCTGTTCACGTATGACGGCAAAGAATATGGGCCATTCCTCAATATCCCCAAGGCACTGGTCGTCTATACGCGCGGATCTACATATCGCGACGGTACTCCAATACCATCAAGCTTCGATCACCAGGCGCCTTACATAGATTTCTGGCTTCGCATGATAGGAGTGCATGAGGTTCGCAGCGTGATCGTGGATAACGCGTGGAATCTGAACGATGCACAATCAGCAGCCAGTGTGGCAGCCGCCAAGCAATCGGTTGAGCGAATAGCTAGAGATTTCTGGTGATTGTGTGAGTGCATCCAGCTCCCGTGAGAGTCGTACGCGAGAGCGAAACGATCTGATCCGGGCTGCCGTGCCACTAATTTCCAGACCGAGTGCGGGACGCGAAGGATATAATGAGCGGCGTGCTGCGCCTAGGCCGCCGCGCGGATCAGAAGTTTCCGATCATCGCAAGCTTTTGATTCACGCCGCCGCACAAGCGCAAAGAGAGCGGCTAACTACGTCCTTAACCGAACCTCTTGTTCTGAATGAATTACCGCGCGGCGCCCACGCTTTTGCGCGGGAGCGGTCGTTTCATCAAGCGCCTCCGAATGTTAGCGGTCAATTCTGCTTTGAGGTGAGTTCGGCAAGCCTCGAGTCGCCGAGAGTGAGCCGATCGTTGAAATGCTGAAACGATAGCGGATTTGGTCGATAACCTCGTTCTTTCCTTTAAGCGGAGAAAAACCAGCTGCGAACTGGGAAGTCTACGGAACGTAGATATCAATCGCCGGTGACGGAGCTCGTACAGGAGCATCGCATGGCACATGACACGCGGACCGCGTGATCTTGTGCAGCAGGTAGGGACAAATAGAGCGCCCGTTCTGCGCAAGAGAATCTTCCGCAAAAACAGTGGTAGTGGTATTGGACCATAGGTGACGGCGGGAGGCGTTTTTGTCTAGAGCACCCTAACTTTGAAGTCGGAAGAAACATGGAGCGGACCTATGAATCTTGGCATTCGGTTGCGCAATTCCTGCTTGGACGCATTGCTATTGCCCTGCTGACTTTCGTTTGCTTTCGACTTCAGGTTAGAGCCGCTATAGCCGCCCTTGTCTATCTGATTGTTGTTGTGCTGCTGTCCGCTATGGACGCGTTCGTTCCATCGGTCTTCGTCTCCATCGTCGCCGTTCTGTGCTTGAATTACTCTTCATTCCTCCGATTCTCACCGCCAGCGAGTCGTGTCCTTCCGCAACCCTGAATACCTAGAACGCCTAGCCCAGCCGATCGCCGCACAAAAAACGGTGACTCGATGAAAGCGGAATGAATACCACTCGCCGGTAAACGCAGAGCGCTCCCTGATCCTTACGGGGTTTTGGCCGGCGATATGCCTGGCAGGTTGCGCATGAAGAATCCTTCGCCGGGACCGTGTCTCGGCGGGTTCGGTCGGCCGGGCGATGGGACAGTGGATATCGGCGCGGCGCTCATCGACGAGGATTCGTCGCGCGCCAGTGGAACTGGCTGGAATCATCGATTGGCGATCTGGTAGTAGAAATGATGGGTATCTAGCTTGCACACGGTTTCGCTTCAGGCGAACGTCGACGCTGTCGCGCAACATCAATTCTGAAGCATCCAAATAGAGGAGACCATTCCGATGAGCGTGAAAGAAATCGAATCCGCAGTTCAGGAACTCGCCAATGCGTTCAACAAAATGGACATCAAGGCAGTAGTGAATCTCCTTTCAGAGAACCTCGAGGTTTTCGATCACGTACCGTACCGCTTCGACAACAAGAAGCAGTTCGCCGACTTCCTAGCACCTGCGTTCGCCCCGCTCGCCAGCGCCAACTTCGGCTTCCGGCAACTGTCATGCCGCATGATCAACGACGGTGCCGCAGTCGCGAACGCGTACGATACGTTCACTGGCATGACGAAAGACGGCAAGCCGATGTCGGTTCATGGCCGCACGACGTTGGTGTTCGGCAAAGAAGCTGGACAGTGGAAAGTCGTAAGCGCGCACTTCTCACCGCTGCCCAAGGAATCGTGAAATCGCGCTGCTCGCCTTTGCTCTGCTTGCGTGCGTAATTGACCGTGCAGAGCCATGTGCTCTTATCTGAGCCCATGCAACAAAGCTCGCGCGATACGCTCGCCGCGCGCGCCTGAGTCCACTATCCCGGAAGGACTTCCGCAGAGCCGCCGCTGACGTGCTGCTACCACTTCAGTCTGCTGTCGCTGCTAATAGTCTGATCCGGCAAAAGACCAGGCGACCATGCGGAGGAGCCTCGAGTCGGAAGCAGCAAGAGTAGGATGTGAAGATGGCTTGAAAGTGAGCCGCGAGCGCCAATCAGCTTCGTGAAGGCCTCCGCGCTCCACTGTTCCGAGCTCACTCCATTATGAACGAAGAGCAACCCGCGAAATTGTTTTGATGTTTCCGGTTTGAGAGGGACTACGATGGCTGAGTATACCACATCCACGGCATTGAGCTTTCACCATACTCTGTAAAGGTACGTTCGTACTTCCGGTACAAAGGAATTCCGCACCAATGGATTCCAAGAAGTCTGGATATCCAAGGCGAGTATCAGAAGTACTCGAAGCTTCCGCTCGTGCCTCTGGTCGTGACGC
>DASXMJ010000041.1 GCA_036495685.1 Candidatus Binataceae bacterium
GCGGGTGGCCAAACCGGAGAGACGGGGGGATGGAGGTCGGTGATCCTCAATCCAAGCTGTCCTGCAAGGAAGAGAGCCGCGACGACGAGAAGGGATTGAGCGAGGTCCTTGCGGGAGTTCGGAAACGATAGCGCTGCCCTCAAATGCTTGAGGACTGTTTGTGTGGAGATCATTGCGATCCGCCTCCGCGAATCGTTCCGCCAGTTTCTCGATAGGACGAGACCGGCAACTAGAACACCAAGCGACGCCCCAAAAACGTCAGCGCGAGAATCGCCGCATACCCTAGCCTGCGTGGACGACGGTGTCAAGTTAGCGCAGACGACACCGGTAACCGGAAGATGACCGGAGGTCGTTGGGAGTAAACGGATGATCGGGGAATGATAGGTGCGGAAAATCGTTTGCCGTGGGATAACATTCGGCTGAGGAGATTTGATATGGCGTTGTTGCTGACGGAAGCGGATGTAAGAGGGCTCTTAACGATGCCGATGGCGATTGCGGCCGTGGAGGAGTCGTTCCGGAGGCTGTCGAGCGGGGACGCGATCGTGCATTCCCGTCAGAGATTGCACATTCCGGGCAAGAGCTATCTTCACTATATGGCCGCTGCGGATGCGACCGGTGGCTACATGGGGCTGAAGATTTATTCGAGCGCGAAGGAAGGGTTGCGCTTCCTCGTGCCGCTGTTCAATGTGACGACGGGTGATCTGGCTGCCATCATCGAAGCGGATTTTCTGGGACAAGTGCGCACGGGAGCGGCGAGCGGAGTGGCGACGCGGTGGATGGCGCGAGAGGATTCGCGAGTAGTGGGGATCATAGGAACGGGGTTGCAGGCGCGAACGCAGCTTGAGGCGATTGCAGCGGTACGCAAGCTGGGAGAAGTGCGGGTCTGTGGGCGAGATGCGAACCGGCGCGAGGCGTTCGTGGCGGAGATGTCGGCGCGGTTGAAAGTGCCGGTAAAGTCGGCCGCGAATGCCGAAGAAGCGGTTCGCGACGCGGATATCGTGATTACCTCGACGACGTCCACAAATCCTGTAGTCGAAGGGCGATGGCTGAAGAAGGGAACGCATATCAACGCGATCGGAGCCAATTTTCCGCAGAAACGGGAACTGGATGCCGAAGCGGTGGAGCGGTGTGACGTGATCGCCGTCGATTCGCGAGAGCAATCGAAGCTCGAATCGGGCGATCTGATTCAAGTTTTTGGCCAGGATGAGAAGCGCTGGGGCGGAGTGGCCGAGATGACGGACATCGTCGCGGGTAAGACGCCGGGTCGCACAAATCCCGAGCAGATTACGCTGTTTAAATCGAACGGAATCGCGATCGAGGATATCGTTGTGGCGGGTCGAATTTACGAGCTTGCCCGCCAAAGAAAAATAGGAAGGGAAATTCCGATGTGGGAGAAGGAAGCCCGATTCGGGGAAGCGCGAGGCGTCTAAACCCGAACGCCGCGAAGCCGCTTCTTAAGAGCATCCCTGAGCCTGAGACGCGTGTCTTCCGGCAGAGGAGCGGGCTCGGAGTTGCAATAGATCTGGATGGTCTGCTTGGTCGTGTCCACTACCACTTTGCAGTCTTCACAATGCTCGAGGTGCTTTTCAATAGAGGCCTTCAGCGTGGAATCGAGCGCTTCGTCGAGGTAGTTCGAAAGTTCTTTTACGATGTTCCTGCAATTCACGAATTTTCACTCCGCTTAAAGAACCGATTCAATTTCTGCCGCAGCTTCAATCGCGCTCGAAGCAGTCTCGATTTCACCGCGGGAACTGAGAGGCCCAACGCTTCTGCCGTTTCCTCAGTGGACAATTCTTCGATGTCGCGAAGTTGGAAAACGACTCGAAAAGATGGGTCTAATTCAGAAATTGTTGTGTTCAAAATGCTCGAAAGTTCCGATTGCTCGTAGCGATCTTCGGGCGAAGGGCCCCAGTCTTCCACGTCGCGGGGAATCAGCTCTTCGCCGGTATCTATTTCATCGTCGAGCGAGACCTGATTGGGACGGCGCTTGCGCAGCTTCATCAGCGCCTGGTTCACGGCAATCCGAACCAGCCAAGTGTAGAAGCGCGAATTGCCTTGAAATTCGCCGAGGTGCTCGAACGCTTTCAGGAACGATTCCTGCATCGAGTCTTCGGCGTCTTCGCGGTTCTGGGTGATATTTTGCGCGAGGCGGAAAATCTTGCGCTCGTAGCGGCCGACGAGGGTTTCGAAGGCGGAGATGTCGCCAGCTTTAGCGGCGGCGACAAGAATGGGCTCGTCGTCTTTGACGACCGTAGAGGGCAACGCGTGCGCTGGCGGCTCGACGGGATTCATTTTGGGCGCGCTCATCGTGCGATTCCGATCCGAGGGCTATCCTGAACGGAAAGGGTAGCACACATTTTGAGTGCGCTGGCGGCTGATACAGTCGACACTATCACTCTGGATTAGACGAGCGAGCAAGCATCCCGGATGCATGATTTTAGGGCAGGACGGGGGCGAGCGACGTGGGCGATCGGCTCTTGACAGCGTCCCTGGCGGTCTCGTATGCTGTATTTTCGAACGAACGTTCGACTAGTAACCTGACTTCCCTGAATGCCAAAAGTCCGCGACCACCCGCGTGTTTCACATCCCAAGCAGCAGCTGATATTGCGTCATGCCGCGCAGGTATTCTGCGAAAAGGGATATGAGGGCGCATCGAT
>DASXMJ010000042.1 GCA_036495685.1 Candidatus Binataceae bacterium
GCCTTCTCAAGCCCCATCGCGATGGCCTTGACCAGCGGGCGGGAGCAGGGAACCGCGATCCTGCTGCCCGACGGAAATGTGCTCGTCGCGGGTGGATTTACTCGCTCCGCGACCGGCGCGCTAGCGGCGACTAACACCACAGAGTTGTTTCTGGTTGCCAGTGGTGCTTTTCAGTTTCCGCGTTCTACAACAACCAAAACGACCATGAATGTCGCGCGTGCCAATATGACCGCGACCCTTGCACCGAACGGCAATGTTCTCATAGCGGGGGGCGATTCAGCCGTTGGCGGCGGGGGCTTCTTAAGCACCGAGGTGTACTCCGCGAGTACCGATACGTTCGCGGCAACGAACACGGTCTCGCTCTCGTTTGAACGAGCGTTCGCCACAGCTGCCCTGCTTACCAACGGTCAGGTGCTGATCGCCGGTGGACTAGTCCCTTCGGATGGGACGGGCGGGACGACCAATACCACCGATCTCTACACGCCTTAGGCAACGAACGTTTGTGCCACGATTCAGTTGACTTGCAGCGATGTCAGATCCGCAGCGTGCTGCCGTCTGGAACCTGTGCGACATCCCTTTGTGGTTTTTTTAACTTTTGGACGGAAACTGAATCTACACTCTGCCACAATGCAACGTGGGTATTTCTGCGGTAGCTTGCGGCGCGGGGAATCATCGAGGAATTTAAATGGCATCGCGGCCTTGGAATTTGCTGGTTCCGATCATGCTCGCCGCGGCGAGTTTGGTCTTGACCTCGGCATGCGACCCGTGTCCGAAGTGCACCGCGAAGAGGACGCCCACGCCGACGCCGACCGTGGTCCCGACTCTTACGCCGACGCCGACCACGGTCCCCACTCTTACACCGACGCCGACTGTGGTCCCGACTCTTACTCCCACCGTGACGGTCACAGCGACCGCGACTGCCACAACGACGGCGACGGCAACCCCTACCGCGACCCCCACGGTGTCACTGAGCGGCAACGTTTTTCAGGGCCCGATGGTGGGATCGACAGTCGAAGCGGTCAACGTGAACCCGGCCAACGGAACCAACAGCGGATCACCCATCGGAACGGCGACCACGAACGCTTCCGGAGGCTACACCATCACGATAGCTCCGCCCCCTACGGGCCCGGTGAGGATCGAGGTCGCGGGGGGCACGTTCGTGAGCGAGCAAGATGGCACGACTATTACTACTCCCACTCCACTGACCGTACTGCTGCCGTCGCTACCCGCAGGAACCGTGAGCGTGGACCTCAATCCGCTGACCCTGTTCATCGATCTGGTAACGATAGCCGACATTGGGCAGGGCATGCCCTTTAGCACCGCTCTCAACACTGCGACTGCAAAGGTTGAGGCCATCTACGGCTTGGTCAGCAATCCCAACACGCTGACGCCGAACTATACCGCCTCCGGGGTCGGAACTGATGCGGGCAACCTGGGACTGATCCTGGGTGCGCTCATCAACGAAGATCAGCTGTTATGCCCGAGCGCTCCGGGCGGTTTGGCGCTGTCGCTCGCGACGGATCTGACCGACGGGGTCTTTGATGGCAAGGCGTTCGGCGCTCCAGTTTCGTATTGCGGCAGCGGGACGCTATCCGCGATCGCCGGGACGTCGAGCTTCCAGGACGCGCTGGCCGGGCTTTACGGGTTGCAACTAACCACCCGGGGGTTTGTCTTCGGGGGTCCCAACAACGTGCTTACGCTCAACGGGGTTACCCCGTTGCAGACGAGCACGGGCGTCGCGAACATCAATTCGAGCATCATCAAGGCCACCACGGTCACCAACACGATCGCCGCGGGACCCACGCTGGGAACTGGCCAGGACCGGGCAGGAGCGACCGCGACGCTGCTTCAGAATGGCATGGTCCTGGTCGCCGGTGGCAGCAGCACGAGCTCGGGAATTCGCGCCGACGCGGTACTTTACAATCCCGCTAGTAACACGTTTTCGACACTCACGAGCCACTTGTCCACGTCCCGTGAGTTTGCTACCGCGACGCTCCTGCCCAACGGCAAGGTTCTGATAGCAGGTGGGCTGGACGGGCCTGGAGATAGTCCAGTCACGCAGACGACAGACATTTTTGATCCGACCACCGACACCTTTATCCAAGGACCGACCATGTCCAGCGCACGGGAGCATGCAGCTGCGGTCGCGCTAAGCAACGGCACGGTGTTGATCGCGGGGGGTGACTCGGGCAGCGGCGCCAACGCGCTAAGCAGCACCGACATCTACAATCCCTCCACCAACACCTTCAGTAGCGGGCCTGCGATGAATCATGCGCGGACTCAATTGATGGCTACCACTCTTTACACTGGAGATGCCCTGTTCGCAGGTGGCGAGTCTGACGGCACTTCCGATAATACAGCTGAAGCCTACAGTTTGAAGAACAACACCTTCTCGAATCCCATTGCGATGGCCAACGGCGGGCGCGAGGATGGAACCGCAACTCTGTTACCCAGCGGGAACGTACTAATTGCCGGAGGGTTCACCGTCACACCTGATAGCAGCCCGCAGTCGCTGAAGAGCACCGAGTTGTTCCTTGCTGTGAGCAATGTGTTTCAGTCTCCACGCGCGGTTTCTATGAATGCGGCACGGGATGACATGACGGCGACGCTTACGCCCAGCGATACAGTGCTGATAGCGGGTGGCGATCAAGCCACTGCTGCGGCAAGTCTGAGTAGTACTGAACTGTACTTTGCGAACAGCGACACTTTCGCACCAGTCGCAAATACTGTGTCGCTGTCGGTTGGCCGGGTGTCGGCGACCGCTACGCTCCTTCAAAATGGTCAAGTCCTTATCGCGGGAGGTTTCAACGGCACTTCCACAAGCGCATCCTCGGGCACCACGAATACAACCGACCTGTACACGCCGTAGGAAGCGTTCGTGCTTCGCCAATGCGGCTAGGCGATGGGCGAGGGAAACGTTCAAACCACAAAAGCAGCGGTCGTCCAGACCTGTTCGGTGAGTCCTTTAGGGTTTTTGAGAGAAAACGGAATCGGGGCAGGCGAAAAAACCAAGGCCCAAGCCTTAGCTTCGGGTTTCGATTCGGAAGAGAAAAATACCTAGCGGGTGAGTAGCTCGGCTATCTGGATGCCGTTTAGCGCGGCTCCCTTGCGGAGCTGATCGCCGCTGACCCACAAGTTCAACGCATTAGGATTGCTGATGTCTTCGCGGATGCGCCCGACGAGGCAATCATCCTGGCCCTCGGCGAAGATCGGCATCGGGTAGCGTTTGAGCGCCGGGTCGTCGACCACCCGCAACCCGGGGAAGCGACTGAACAGCTCACGCGCCTGGTTCGCGCCAACCTTCGTTTCGGTCTCGGCGTTGATCGAGATCGAGTGCGCCGTGAAGACTGGCACTCGCACGGTAGTCGGCGCGACCAGAAGATCGGGAGCGTTCAGGATCTTGCGCACTTCGTTGACCAGCTTTATTTCCTCGCCGGTGTAGCCGCTCTCAAGGAATTTGTCGATGTGCGGAATGAGGTTGAAGGCGATTTGATGTTGAAAGAACTCCGGCTCGATCGCTTCGCCCTTCGCCCAGGCGAGGACCTGTTTGCGAAGTTCCGCGACGCCGTTGACCCCCGCTCCCGATACCGCCTGAAAGCTGGTGGCAACAACCCGCTTGAGGCGCCCCGCGTCGTGGAGCGGTTTCAGCGGCATCACGGTCACAATGGTTGTGCAATTCGGGCAGGAGACGATTCCTTTGTGAGTTCTGGCCGCCTCGCCGTTGATTTCCGGCACCACCAGCGGGACATCGGGATCCATCCTGAAGGCGTTCGACTTGTCGACTACCAGCGCGCCGGCCTTGACCGCGAGCGGGGCGAACTCGCGCGCTTGCTCGGTGCCGGCAGAGAACAGGGCGAGGTCGATTCCCTTGAACGAAGCCGCGGTAAGCGCTTCGACCGCGATCGATTCGCCCGCGAATGAAACCTTCTTTCCGGCGGATCGTGCGGAGGCGAATGCGCGCAGATCGCGAACTGGAAAGTTGCGTTCATACAAGAGCTTGAGGGTGGTCTGGCCGACCGCACCGGTCGCCCCCACCACCGCAATTCTTTGTCCGCTTGCCATGGCCGGTTTTGCCCTGCAGCTCGGTTGCCCAAGTGCTGCGCGAATAGCGTATCGGCCTCCTGCTTGTCAGTCTAGCTTGTGATCTTGGTTTAGACTTGGTCGAGCAGCCAACCAGACACGGTCTGGTACAACTCGTCGCCAAAGCCGGTGAAACGATGGTCTGCGCCAGCCAGGAGCCTCAGGGTTTTGGGCTCCCGCGCGCGTTCGTAGATCGCTTCCGACGATTCATGAGGCAAGATGGTGTCCGCGGTTCCGTGCACCAAAAGCAACGGCCGCGGTGCAAGATCCGCAACGACGTGCGCGCCGGCGAGTTGACTCGAAAGTGCGACCACGGTGGTGATAATCGGCGCCAAGGTACCGGCATTGATCGCGACCGCGCCGCCGAAAGAGTGACCTATCAGCGCCGCACGTCCGTAATGGATCGCGCGCAAGAAAGACAGCCCCGCCAACGCGTCGAGCATGCACTCGCCGAACTCATTCGGCTCGCGGTAGTCGATACGCGCGATCGCGATTCCGGCACCTGGAAGTTCGCGGCCCAGCCGCGGGTACAACTTGGATGGCCCGTCGACGCCGCCGATCGCGCCGCTGACACAGAGCGTCGCGCGGTCGGGCTCCGCGGCCGGATGAAAAATCATCGGGATCGGTCCGCGCGTCGTGTTGATGATCAGGTGTTGCGCGCCGTCAATCTCCGCCGCGGACTCAACCCCGAGGATCTTGAGGCCGATCTGATCGCTCATCGAAGGTTTCAGCGCGACTCGCCGCGCCGCGGCTCGTCGAGGCCGGGATCGGTCGAGTGACCGAGCATGCGCAATCCATAGCGAACCATCGCGGCCAGACGCTCGATCCGGCTCAGCAGCTCCGCTTGCTCCGCGGGTGGCGCTTCGACCAGCGCCTGTGCGGCTGCGGCCAGACTTGCCTTGAGAACTTCGACCGCCCGCGTCAGATCTTCGTGAGTGGGCGGGCGACTGCGCCGACGTTCCGCCAGCGCTTCCGCGAAATCGATGATTTCAGCCATTGCGATCGCTTGGCCACGATTATCTCGCATCGCTGCGCAGTATCCAATCCGTACGCGCCAACGCGTATCGCGGCCAACGCTGCTAGGTCTGCTCTTTAATTTCGTGGCGCAATGACTACGGCGACGAGGCTTCTCACCCCCGACGACTCGTTCGAGAGGAGGGGGGCTGCTCTTTCACTCGGACGGGGGATTTGACGACGCTCATTCGCTCCCGCTCAGGGGAAAGCTCGCGAGCCGTTCGTACGTGGAACCGTTCGATGACAGGTGGCTACGATACAGGGCAATCTCGCCGACCCTCGACTCTCCAAACTCGCTCTGGTTTGCCGCCTGCAATCGCCCAAGCAGGCTTCTGACCCTGCGCGCGTCGCGGATGCGCGCGATGGTCAAATGCGGCGCCCAGGGCCGCTCCGCACGCTTGAAGCCCAGGTGCGCCGCGGCCTCTTCGATTTGGCTCGCGAGGCAAATCAGCGCCTGCGACTCAAGCCCCGTCCACAACACGCGTGGGCGGCGCAAGTTCGGAAAGGCGCCGATGCCGCGGGTACGAACTTGAAACACGGCTGCAGCGTTGCCGACAGCTGCGACGGCTTCGGCCAGCGGAACAAGCCTTGCAGAATCAATCGCAGCCCCGAGAAATTTCAACGTCACATGCAATTTGTCGCGTCGCGCCCAGGCGACGCCGTCGTTGGGTGCGCGCAACTCCTCGATAAAGCGATAGATCGCCGCTTCGACTTCATCACCGACCCGAATCGCGAGAAAGGTTCGGACCTTGGCCGGGAGCGAAGCGAAGCTCTGCTCAAATCGGGTCACGAAAGCCGCGAACACGCGCGCGAGCGTGGCTGCCTATTTGTCCAGCTCCCACTCGACCAGGGGCAGGCGGTCGTTGCCGAAAAACATCACGCCGTCCACGAAAATCGAGGGTGAGCCGAAACCACCGCGCTCGATCAACTGCTCGGTATTGGTGCGCAGTCTGGTCTTGTAATCGGCGGAGGCAATCTTCGTGAAGTATTCCTTTTCGTCGAGACCGACCTCGCGCACGATGTCGCGCAATACTTCGTCCTGACTGATGTCGCGATCGGCGCCCCAATAGCTTTCAAAAACCCGCCGCGAGTAGGGCGAGATCTTTCCATGCTCTTCGGCGACGAACGCGCCGCGCATGGCTTTGACCGAGTTCACCGGAAAGACCGACGGATTGCCGATCTTGAGTCCGTAGAAGCGCGCCCAGTCCTGCAGATCCTTCGAATAGTAGCGTGCCTTGAGTTTTACCGGGTTGGCGCGGCTTTCGTACACGCTGGGATTGACCGTGTTGAAGACCCCGCCGACCAGGAACGGCCTCCACAGCAGGTTGCCGTTGTGGCGACGCGCCACGTCTTCGATCTTGCTAAAGGCCAGATAGGTCCAGGGGCTCGAGCAATCGTAGAAGAATTCCAGTTTCTTTCCCACTTGAGTTTCCTCGCCTGTCGCAGCATAGAAGAGCGCACCGCGGGAGGGCCAGTCCCCGAGGCTCGGGTCAACTATTCCTCCTGTACCGGCGGCGGCCCGTCGATTTGCACCAGGTCGGCGCGGATCGTGCCGACATAGGTCGCGGCTTCTACGCGCAGGGGCAGATGCCCCTTGTCGGCGCTAATCCAGAGGGTGGTTTCGCGGGCCTGCCTGCGAAGCTTCCCGTCGCTCAGGTAAACGATGCCCGGTGAGACCTTGAGCGCATCGTAGGAACCAACCGGTACCACCACCCGTTCCCTGCTCTCCACGTTGAAGTCGAAAACGTAACGATTGGTGCCGGAGAACACATCGAACAGAAGCCGGCGGCCGGGAGCGAGGTCCTGACTAAGCGCCATCATGGCACCAGAAATAGGCCCAAACGGATCGCTGGAAATGAATTCACGGATCTCGGTTCCGTTGTGGTTTTTTTTGGTCGAGACAACCAGATTGCTCTTGTCATCGAAGGTGATGGTGTACTCATTGGCACGTTGGTTCTCTCGCTGAACCTGATAGATGTCTTGCGCCTTGAGTGAGTCGACCGCCACCCGTTCGCGCATATAATCGCGCATGTGGAACAGCAGGTCGACGACCTTGTTGGTCTCGATCCAGGCCTCGACATTCCACAGCGAAGGGTCCTTCTTGTTGCGGTGCAGCTCAAACCATCCACGCGCCGCCGGAATTCCCAGCCACGAGGCTTCATAGACCAGCCGCTCGCCATCGTGAAACGGGAAAAAGCCGGGAGTGTAGCTGGGCACTTTCAGATCGGCGGGCAGCGTGAGCGGGGTCGGTGCGGCCGCAGGCTCGCGCCGACGCATTTTTCCATACCAAGCAATTGGGCGATTTTCGGGTGTACCCGAGTAGTCGGCCGCGCCAGAGCGAAGTGCCCCCACCACCACCGCTGCGGTCAGCCAAACGAATAGTACGAGAACCTTGATTTTGCGTGCTTTGTGCACCCTTCCGGACCAACGCTTGCTTGCAATCAAGATCACGATCGCGAATAATTCTGACCTATCGCGGAGGGCTGGGAAATGTCGAAGAGCCGGTTTATTTTCGCCGCGGCGGCAATCTGTGCAATCGCCGTGGCGCTGCCCGCTACGTCGCGTGCGCAATCGGGTGAGAGTTACGGTGGTCAGGGACTGGGTAGCGCGCTCGCCAACAGCCCGATGATGCACCAGGGACAAGTCAAGGCGGGCATCGACGACATTACCTCGCGCGCCGACAAGGAATCTACTTTCAAGATTGTCAAAGATGTGAAGCTAGGCTTGAAAGATGCCGACCCAAACGTGCGCGTCCAGGAACTTAACAAGTTGCGCGACGTCCAGGATCCTGATGCCGATCGGCTTTTGATCGAATACCTTGCCGACCCCGACATTCGTGTGAAGATGAAAGACCTCGACCTGCTCGGTTATCGTGAGACCAATTCGGCGGTCGAGCCAATCTCGCAGATGCTCTTCTTACGTTCCACCGAACCTGCGGTGCGCTTGCACGCGGTCGCTGCACTGGGCCGAATCGGCGATGCGCAGGGCGCCCTTCCGATCATGCAGTACCTGCAGGAGGAGACCGACGATCAGGGTCGGGGAACCGCGGTCTTCGCGCTTGGCGAAATCGGCAACGACAAGGCGACGCCCGTTCTGATCAAGTTGACCGACGACGATCCGAGCCCGATGGTGCGCCGGCTGTCTAAGGAAGCGCTGCAGAAGATCGACGGAGAGCTGCCGAGGCAGAATGCCGAATCCGAGGTTGCGCAGAGGAAGCCCGGCGGCGGCGTCACGCCCACTGACCAGAAGCTGGCGAAACTCCGCCAAGTCGATCAGCAGATCCAGAACATGTCTCGGTAGGAAGACCTGAAATCCACGGGTTCAGGGAGCCGCGCGCGGGATTCCAGGACCCATTCACCTGCAGAACTGCTACCCGCGAGCGAGCCACTGGCCCGCAAGAACCCCATCTCCGCACCACTTCCCGTTTTCAATCAGGGCACGTCCGTTGAGCAGCACGTAATGGATTCCCAACGGGTGCTGGTCGGGTACCCGGGAGTCGGCCGCGCAGCCGATGGTTGCAGGATTGAAGATACAGAGATCCGCAGCGAAACCCTTACGCACCAATCCCCGTTCCTTCAGATGCATTCGCTGGGCTGCCATTCCGGTCATCTTGTAGATGGCATCTTCCAAACTCAAAAGGCCCAGCTCGCGGACGTAGTAGCCCAGGATTCGTGGATAGGTGCCGAAGCTCGCGGGATTATGATGCCCGCGCGAAGTCAGGATGGTGTCCATCTCGAAAGCGTTTAGGCGATGGCTCATCGCCGCGCGCAATGCTTCCTCGTTGCCCTGGTCATCGCCGCTGTACAAATGATTGAGCACGCGAGCGCGAGTTCCGCTCTCTCGCGCAATCGTCAGATACGCCTCGACCGGGTCGAGCTTCAGTACATCGGCTATTTCGCCGAAGAATTTTCCTTCCAGGTGAGCCAACTCGGGCTTGACCGCCCACATCAGCTGCACGCCTTCCGCGATGAACGCGCGCAGCGGCTGAAATCCGTTGCGCAACTGCGTCCAGCCGTCGGTGCGGTCCAGCAATTCCTCGAGGCGAGGTTGCGACCACGCGGGGAAAATCACCCGAATGGTCGTGTTGCCGCAGGTGTAAGGGAAGGTGTCGAAAGCGACGTCGACACCGTCACTCGCAGCACGTTCGATGTCCGCCAGCGTGTCCGTCGCTGTGGGCCAGGTGCGCCGGCCCACGAAGATCAGGTGCGAAATCTGCAGTGGCACGCGCGCCTCCCGCGCGACCTCAACCATCTCGCGCACGGCGAGCAGATTGTGCGGAACTTCGCTCTCAAAGAAGAGCGAGCGGGTCGAGTACGCGCGCAGATGCGAGGTCAGCACCCCGCCCGCGGCGCCGACAACCCGAGCCATGGCGGCCAGCTCCTTGGGCTTCGCGATCATGCCGGGAAAGTAACCGAGCCCGGTCGACAGGCCGACGGCGCCATCGGCCATCGCGCGCTCGAGCATTGCCTGCATCTCGCGAAGTTGCTCAGGTGACGGCTCGCCCGCGTCCGCGCCCATCACGCACAGACGAATGCTTCCGTGGCCCGCGAGCTGTGCCATGTTGAGTGCCATGCCCTGGCGCTTCAGGTGCGTGCCGAACTCGGAGAGCTCCTGCCAGTTCCACGCGAACTTGCCCTCTGACAGCATCTGACCCGATTCATCGAGCATGTGGCGCGCCTGCGAACGAACCGGTGCAACCGAAAACCCGCAGTTCCCGCCGACGAAGGTGGTGACGCCCTGCATCAGGAAAGGCTTGAGAATCGCGGCGTGTTCCGGAATCGGCGCGACCCAGTCCGAGTGGGAGTGCAGGTCTATGAACCCTGGCGCGACGACGAGGCCGCGCGCGTCGATTTCCCGCAGAGCGTTGACCCGTTTGGATTCTTTATCGGCGATCACTTCGGCAATTCGGCCTGCGTTGATCCCGATGTCGGCCTGAAAGCGCGGCGCCCCGGAGCCGTCGACGACAGTGCCGCCGCGCACGATCAATTCATATTCCATGCGGGCATCTTCGCGTCTTGGACGGGTGCGGCGCAAAGGGGAGGCGAGGCCCGGAGTCCTTTCCCGAGAATCAGCCCCCGGCGCTCGGGCAAAGGCCCCCTCACCAATTTTCAGAGGACACTCGGCGTTAACGACTCAGTCACGACGGCCTCTGTGGATAGGTCGGCGCGATTTAATACGCAGCTAACCGCGCGTTGATGATGCGAGGCGGTGCGCAAGCTAGACTGCAGCACGGTAAGCTCGCAACAGGTGTTAGACGCGGTCCGGATGGAGCCAATGCGAGCCCTCCCCGCGCTCCCTTCGGACGGGGCTGGATCCGTGCTGCTCACGAACCCCTCCCCGCAACGTGCGCAGCGAAACTCCCCCAAAAGGCGACCGCGTCGCCCCACACGGCGCGGTCGCCACCGTTTTCAGTTTCTGATGATCGCCTCCGGCCAGCTCCTCGCTGCCGGCTTCCCCGGAAAGACCTCGGCGACCTGCGCATCGGAGAGCGCAAGATGCGACTGGAGAACGGCCCCAATCGGTTGGCGAAAATCAGTGGCAACCGCGAGGTCACGCTCCTGGTAAAGAGCGGACGTTGCCAGGCCGGGCCATCTGCCATATACCTTGCCGCCCCGCACTGGACCGCCCATTACCCACATCACGTTGCCATGTCCGTGATCAGTTCCGCCGTTACCGTTTTCCTTCACTGTGCGGCCGAACTCCGAAATCACTAGCACCACCGTGTCCTGATACTCTGGGCCGAGCGCCGTTGCAAAGCCGGACAAGCCGGCGGCGAGCTGCGCGAGGTGTGCGGCGAGCTGCCCCTGTGCAGCTCCCTGGCTGACGTGTGTGTCCCATCCGCCAAGTGCCAGAAAGGCGAGCCGGATCGAAGGATCGCGGCGGATGAGACGAGCCAGCCTGCCGGTGTCGTCAGCGAATCCCTGCGGCGAAGGGGCTCCAGCATCTGCCTCGGCCATATCGCGCTGCAAATCCGTCATCAGCTTCGCGCGCGATGCGCGGCCTTCCCGGTAGGCGACGCTCAGTGCGTCCGCGCCGCCGTACAATCGGTCAAATGCCGTCTCGACCATTGGTCGGTCCAGCGGCAAGGGACGCGCGGCGGCGCGTCCGAGCGGCAGGTTGGCGACCGGCAGTTTGCCGCTCAGGATACGCGGCAGAGTCGGTCCAAGACTGAGGGCCTCGGTGGGAGCGTGTCCTCCGGGAAGCTGCGCGAGTACCCGATTCAGCCATCCGTCGTGCGTGCTCTTGATGCCTGGGGTGCCACTCTCCATGTAGTCCTGCGCATCGAAATGCGAACGCGTTGGATCGGTCGAGCCGCACGCGTGCACGAAAGCGAGAGTCCGTTCGTTCCACCGCGGCATCATCGGGGCGAGCGCCGGATGCAATCCGAAAAACCCATCGAGGTCGCGTACTCCGCCCTCGGCGTTGAGTCTTCCGATTGCGATGGTCGGACGCGCATCGTAGTAGGCGGGCTCGGCGTGAGGCACCACCACGTTGAGTCCATCGACCGCGCCACGAAGAAAGACCACGACCAGCCGGCCTTTGCGATCGGCGCTCGCGCCTGCTGCCCACGCATGCGGGCTCAACAGCACGATGCCGGCCGCCGATAGGATCGCCGCGCCACGCATAAATTCCCGGCGCGTGACCCTGCTCTGGTAAGTGCGGGCGCCAGAAACGCCATCCGAGCGGATACCCAGGAGATTTTCATCGATCGGGTTCATGCCTGGAAGCCTCACCTTATCGCATCATGAATTCGGGGCTCCCGAGGACCAGCGCCGCGTGCAGCGGAGGCGGCGCTGCCTCGATAGCCGCGCGGGTCGACGCCGAAAAGGAACCACCCAACGCCTGCACGAGCATGGTCGCATCCGGCGCCGCCATCCGGCTGGGTTTCTCTGGTTGGTAAGTGATTTTGACGCGACCCACCGCGCTGTTTCGCGAAACGACCGAGCGCGCGGATGCGCCCTGGCCAGATTCATCTTCCTCGAACGCGGGTCGATCGAGCGGCAGGTTTCCCGACCCGAACGCGGTCGCAAAGCTGAGCCGCGTCATCATCGCGTCCGGATTGAGCCACGCGTCGCGGGTGTTCGAGTACCCGTTCGGCGTCTGGCAACCGTAAAGCGGCATGCCCAGCAGCTGCATGGTTCCATACAGCGGCCGATAGTTGCTGACCGTGACATCAGCCGCGCGGACGCTCGACACCACGTACTCATAAGGGCTTTTGAATTTCGCGGCGTAGTATCGGCGATCCCAGAATTCCGGGGATGCGAAAATTGCTGCCAAAACGTCGCGAATGTCCCCGTCCGTCTCCAGATACCGAAGCGCTATACGCTCCACGAGCGGTTTAGGAGGGTCGTCTGCCACGAAGTACTGCGCGAGTTGATAGCTCAGGTGCTGCGCGGTAGCCGGGTGGCGCGCCAGGATATCGAGCGCTTCCTCACCTTCCTGGATTCCGGAGCCGGCGATGCGGTTGCCCAGAAAGATTTTGGGGCCAAAGTCGTGGCGGCTTGCCTCGAAGTAGAAGCCGCTTGGGTCAACCGCCATCCGGCGGTCGGGGTTGGACCATCGCGGATGCGGAAGTCGCTGAAACGACGGGAAGTGCTCCTGCCTAAGCGGCCGCCCGCCTTGTCCGGACTGTTGGCCGCGGCCCTTGGGGAGGCCCCAGCCGGTCAGGATATGCGCGAGCGCTATAACGTCCCGCTGCGCGTAGCCGCCATTCACTCCCATCGTGTGGAGTTCCATCAACTCGCGCGCATAATTTTCGTTGATGCCTTCGAACTTCCCTTTGGAGCCCGCGCCGAGCGGCGCGCTGTTCTGCCAGTTGTCGAGATAGAAAAGCATCGCGGGATGCTTGGCGGTCGCGCCGAGCAGTGCGCGGAATTTGCCCAAGGTGTGAGGACGAATCGCGGTTTCCTCGAAGGCGCCGGTCCAGATATTGTCGAGACCCTTCGCGGCGAACACGTTGAAATGGTTGAACCAGAAGGCGGTCATCACCTCCTGCAGCTGGCGAGGGCCTCCGATTGCGCGGGCCAGGCGTGCTTCGACCGCTTCGCGCATCACGATCCGCGCGCGAACCCGCTCGTCCTTGACCGCGGTTTTGAGGGTTGCCGGGTCCGCGCCTCGGTTTTCGCGACGGGCTTGCATGACCGGGAGTTGAAACTCGCGAAATAGCGCGATCGGAGTCATGTGCAGAGTCCGATAGGAGGCGACCTGGCTTACCAGGCTCTCCGCGATTGGTAGCGACTCGGGATGCAGCTGCTCCTGGATGTACCGATCGATGCCTTTGGCATTAAGTCGAGTGACATCTCCGGGACGCGGTCCGAACCCAAGCCGGTTCAGCGCATGAACCGCGCGGTACTGCTCGGGAAGATCACCGACCTCGCGCACGCTCAGAGTCTCCAACCACTAAGTACGAGGGCAAACCAAAGTGGATACGCGCCCGCGGCCACCGACAATCGCTTAGCGCAGCTTTCTCCCGCTGGCGCGTTTTTTTGCCAGCGTGGCAGCGCCTTCGCCGGCGGTCCATTTGACTTGGCGGGCGATTCCATTGAGGATGTCGAGTTCGCGCGGGGTCAGGCCGCTGCGCCCGAAGATTTCCCGCAGCGCGAACATGATGTGATCGGGATTGTCGGCGGGGAGAAACCCGATCTCCACCAGCGCGTCGGCCATCCGGGCGAGCATCGCTTCAACGTCGCGCGCCGCAGCACGCTGCGGCGCGAGCGGTGGTTTCGCGAGTCCGGCGGTCGCAGCCATCCGCAATTCATACGCAACCAGCATCACCGCTTGCGCAAGGTTTAGCGACCGATAGTCATCCGCCGTCGGGATGGTGACCAGTCGTTGGCAGGCTTTCAATTCGTCGTTGCTCAGCCCGTGGTCTTCCGGTCCGAAGACGATCGCGACCCGATTGACCGCCGCCGCGCTTACCAACTCGGACGCCGCGCTGCGCAGCGACACGACGCCGCTGCGATACAATCCCGGGCGGCAGGTCGTGCCGACTGTCAGAGTGCGATCCGCAAGAGCCGCGGCGAGGTCGAGATGGATCGTCGAGGCCGTCAGTACGTCGCCGCCGTGCACCGCCATCGAGGTGGCGGCTCGGTTCCGCGACGACGCCACCGGCGCCACCAGGCGCAGGTCCGTGAACCCCATGTTCCTGAGGGCGCGCGCGACCGACCCGATATTACCCGATTGCATGGGGCGGCAGAGAACGAACGCGATTTGGCGAGCGAGACTCATGGCACGCGAACTCAGGATGGCCGCTTAGCCACCCTGCGGTATATTTCCCACGCTAGACGAAGATAACACGCGCCGGGGATTCATCGACCATGAGGCCTTCGTCGCGCTCCGAGACAATCAGCCCGGAGTATTTGCGAGATCCCGTAAAGCTTCCTTTACTTCCGGCGGGCGCCTCGGCTAGATGAAGCCCTTGGAATGGCGCGCCGGAATCCCTCGGCACAGTGAGGTTCGATTATCGCCCGATTGACACCCGCGGTGAGCCCGATCGTCCGCGTTTCAGAGAAGGCTCAAGGAAGTATGTCCACGGAATTTTCACGAGTCCCGCCAATTTTTCCCGGACCAATTCCATACGGCTGCGGGGCTTCATCCAGTTGATTTGCAACACGACCCGTTCGCCATAATACCGCGTATGGCCGTGCCACGAAGATTCGCTGCGGCGAAATACGAGCAGATTGCCGAATAACGGCTGAATCTCCAACGCGTAGTCGTCCATTCGCGGCGAACGGAGCAGTCTAAGAGAGCCGTCCGGTGATGCCCAGTGCGGGGTCAGATACAACAGAAGAGTCAGTACTTTGCGCCTGATGTCAGTATGGATGTTTCCATCAGCCTCGCCCGACCATCCTCGAACGGAGGCAACCGTACTGCAGGAAATCAGATCGAGAGCGAATTTCTCTTCCATCAGTTGACGAAACGCGGGACCGAGCAGATCATCCAGCAAATCCAGGAATCTGCTTCCGAATTTGAGGCGGTCAAGCGGATGGCTTCCGGTTCCAGAGATTTGAGGCAAGTCCCGCAGTAGGGGCTCCCGGCAGCCGGATGCCACCACGTTCTCACAGAAGAGATGGTCGTACGGTTCGTGACCGGCTTGGGCGCCGCACAGAACTTTTTCGTCCAATACCTTGAACATTGTCGTTGCGTCCCGAGAAGCGAAGCCGCCCAGCCGCCTACCGGTTGTAGCCGGAATTTCTTACCGCGGCCAATACCACTTTCACCCAGTTTGGCAAGCCTCCGGCACCGCGCGTTGACAGTGAGAATCTACTCTGTTTGAGTTCTCGCGGTGATTCAGGCGCGCTCACCTGCCCACACGGTACTCGATGCTCCAGCCGATCCGCCTCGAAAGATACTGATCGTACGGCTGAGTTCGCTCGGCGATGTCATTCAAACGCTGCCCCTGCCAACCGCGATTCGCCGTAACCATCCTGAGGCCAAGATAGGATGGGCCATAGACACGGAACTGGCGAGTGCCATAGAAGGACATCCCCACATCGATTACATCCATCGATGCGACCGCAACCGCTGGGGAAAAGCCCTTTTGAACCCTACCGACTGGTTCGATGTCACTCGTGAAATAAAGGGCTTTATCGGGGAAATTCGCGCCCAGCAATACGAAGTCGCGGTCGATGCGCAAGGGCGCCTGAAGTCGGCGGTCGTTCCTTACGCCGCGCGAATCCCACGCCGGATCGGGTTCGCCCACGGACGCGAATGGAGCGGCCTCTTTTACACGGAGAGGTACGTAACCCGCGGCGAGTATTTCAGCCCGAAGCGGCATCATGTGAGTCACATGCTGGAGCTGTTGAAGGCTATAGGGTGTCAGACTGAGCCTATTTTCCTTGAACTCCCCCCTTCGGACTGCGCGGAAGTGAAAAAGGCGTCCGCAATGTTGCGGGATTTTCGGCAGGCATCGAAGGTGGTTGCGCTAGCGCCCTTCACTCAATGGCCGAGCAAGCGCTGGCCGCTCGAACACTGGCGCCACCTTGCCCGACGGATATTGGCCGAAACCCGCGCCAACGTCGCGGTGATCGGAACCTCGAAGGAAAGGACTCTCGGGGAGGAGTTGATCGCTTCCCTGGGAGAGATGAGTAGCGGGCGCGTTATCAATCTGGCCGGGCTCACTTCTATCAGAGATCTGTACACCCTATTTCCGATGATATCAGTAACGATAGCGGCCGACACCGCTCCGCTTCACGTTGCTACAGCTGCTGGCTGCGCAAATTCAATCGGCCTGTTTGGATCAACTTCTCCTGTTAGATTGGCTCCGCTGGGCCGCGGTAGCGCTCTGCTTCTGTTGGCAAAAGCCGACCTTCCCTGTAGGCCTTGCCGCCAAACGGTATGCCGGTTCGGAACCACCGAGTGCATGCGCCGGATCAGTCCAGACGAGGTTTATGCGGAATTGGTGAAACGCCTTGAAGCTGCCTGATTCTTCTCTCCGGCGTACTTCGGCGCAGTTCAGGACGCCGCAGGCAGGCCCTTTTGCGTGTTCTCCAAAGGCGAAATCTGCTCAGCGAACAGTCGCCTGAAAACAGCGCACGAACGAAGCAGCTCCGTCGGAGAATCGACGCCTACGACTCGGCCGTCATTCAAAACCACGACGCGCTGAAAGCGGCTCAACGTTGCGAACCGATGGCTCATGACCAGAACCGTGCGCCTGGCAAGCCACGACTGCATGCGGATGAAAATTGAATGCTCGGTCTCGCTGTCGAGAGCGCTGGTAGCCTCATCCAGGATCAATACCGCTGGGTCGCTTAAAATCGCGCGGGCGAGAGCAATTCTCTGATACTGACCACCCGATACGTTGCTGCCGCTTTCTTCAAGATGGCTTTCGAGCCCACCCGGGAGTGACGCAACAAATTGATCGAGTCCAGCAAGCGCAACAGCTTCCTCGATTTTGTTGCGGGGAACCAGGCTACTCGGGTAGGTGAGGTTTTCAAGCAGCGATCCGCTGAACACGAACGGTTCTTGCTCTACGAGGCAAATCTTGCGGCGCACGTGGGACAGCTTCGCGTGGGCGAGCTCGACTCCGTCGAAAAGAATACGGCCGGCGGTTGGTTCGATAAACCGCATCAGCAGGTTCGCTATCGTACTTTTTCCTCCTCCGCTGGCGGCGACGATCGCTATAGTCTGGCGCGGTGCGATCGAAAGATTGAGATCGCAGAGAACGTCCGCTCCATTCGGGTATGCGAATCGGACCCCTTCGAAACGTATCGCCCCAAGCACTTCGTTGGGCAACGGCATGGTGCCCTTTTGCTCGAGGCCGGGGAGATCGATGATTTCAAAGACTCGGGCTGCCGCGGCGAGTGCGTGTTGAAGCAAGCCCTGAACCTCAGACATTCGCCTCAACGATTCCATCGCCTGAACACCACAGAGGCAGAAAAGTATCAATGAGCCGATGGTCTTTCGTCCCGAAACAACCTGGGCGGTGCCGAACCAGGCCACGGCGAGCAGTGCCGCACTCGCGACTACAAGGGCCGCAGTTTCCATGAGCGCAAGCCAGAACTCGCTACCCAAGACTTGCTCACGGTACTGGAGGCTTTTCGCCGCGAAGCGATCCCGCTCCAGCGCTTCAGATTGAAAGCCCTTGATGGTGGTGATGCCACGCAGCTGTTCCGTGGCCAGCGCGCTAAGCAATCCCAATTCTCGCCGCGCTTGCGCGCTGCGTCGGCGTGCAAACCTTCCAAAATAAGACAAGACGACTCCGACTAACGGACCAGCCAGGGCCAGGATCGGCGCAAGTCGCCAGTCCAATCGGAACAGGAGCACGAGATCCCCAATAAGGACGATGCTTTCGCCGACACATTTCTGCAGAATCTCGTGCATGAACTGGCCCAGCACCCCGGTGTCGTTTGACAACCGTGAAACCAATTCTCCGACCCGGAAGCGCCTGGCGGCAGAAAGCTCGATTTGCAGCAGGCGGTGCTGAGCTCGATCGCGAAGATTCTGAACGAAGCGCTGTTCAAAGCTCTTCAGCAGATAGCGCGAGGAAAAAAGCCCGATCATCAGCGAAAGCATCGTTGCGCTTCCCCGAGCGATCAGAGCCATTAGCGCATGGTGATCACCGGTCCTTAACGGTCCATCAGCCCACGATTTGGCAAGCCAGATGAGGTAGACTCGGGCGCCTCCCACACACGCCAGGGCAATCGCGATGGTCAGCAAATGTCCGGGGAAAAATAGGCATTCTCTCAGCATCTGCTCGAGCGTCCGCCCGACTGGAGGGTCCTCGAAGCTCGGGCCGTGGTTTTCCATTCTCTTACCCGCGGGGGTCAAGAGCGCGGCGAAGAACTTGCGCAACTGAGGAACGGTGTTCAATAGCTTGTGTCCATAGGCGGTCGCACGGTCGAAATCCACGGAAGAAAACACTCATATCCATGGTTTTCCTGATACTCGGAAATTTTACGATTAGTGAACAGGCCCAAATGAAGAAAGCGCCGGAGTTGTTTTAAGCTCCGCGAGCAGCCAACGTCCCGAATCGGCCGCAGTTCGCCAAGACGAGAGCGGCAATGAGGGTCCTAACCGGGGCGCAGATCGTGGCATAATTCACTCGCTATTCGGTCGTCGCTGCGCCGACAAGGCGCTCCATTACCATGGCTGGGGCAACCTCCGGTAAGAGAAGTGCCTTGGGCGGAATGACCAAAGACTGCTCCAGAGCGAACCTTCCCTCAAGCACGGCATGCGGTACGGCATCGGTGAATACCGCCCAACTTGAACCCGGGGCAAACCGGCGTACCACCGCACGACACTTTTCCCTAAAGCCGGAGTCGTTCTTCATCCGGTCGTGTATCCTGAGCATAGCGCGATCATAGGTACTGCGGTTTGGAAACGGGATCCCAACGCGATGCAACCCCTCTTGAAGCCAGCTGCGCCACCACGCGCGCGATGTTCGCACCGTCGCTCGTACCACGTCCTGAAACCAAGCCTGCTCGGCCAGGACGTGAAAGGGATCGCCCGTCAGCCAGACCCGGTCTTCTGAGGGGTTAAGGTTCGTGAAGAATCGCAAAATCCGCGCCCCACGCATTGGGCGTTTGGGGTAGGCATCGATATGAAGCAGGTCGTTGCGCTGCTTGTGAGGAAGCACTCTTGCGCGCTCTTCGAGGGGTCTGAAACTTGTCAGATCGATGCGCCAGGAGTCACGGTAAGGTTTCAGTATCCGGCCGCAGAATTCGATGGCCTTCGAACTATAGCGCCTCATTTGCTCTTCCGCGGCCAACTGATGCTGCCTGCCGCGAATGCCGCGCACCGTGCCCGACTGCGACGAAAAGCTGAGGTTTTTTCTGTCGAGGCACGAGACGGGAAGGTTCATGAGAATGTCGCGGTCGATTTCCGCAAGGAGAAATTCGGCATCCGCAAACCAAACGATGTGGCCGCGCTCGAGTCGCTCACAGATTTCAAACGGATCGATGCCGCCTTCGGTGGTGCGAATAGGGTCGAACTGCGCCAGGTTGATCGCAGACATGGGGGGCTATTTTTCTTCTCCCATCAGGAACAGCGCCGTCGCGATGGAAGCGAATGCCAGGTTCGGCAGCCATGCACCCGCCCAAGGCGGCAACAACCCGGATTTGGCGAACGCCATCGTGATCGCGAGCATCAGCCAGTACCCTAACCCCATCGCGAGAGCGAGCACAAAGCTCCGCCCTGGTCCACCTGAGCGGGGAACCGGCTCAAGGCTCAGACAGAAGCCGATTGCCGCAAGAATCAGGCTCGAGAATGGCAAGGAGTACTTGAGGTCGCGGAGATTGCGGTATTCGCGAGGATTCTGGCCCATCCGCTCAAGCCCTGAGATAGATCTATTCAGCTCCGACACACTCAGGTCATTGAGGTGGTTCCATTCAGAAAAACTCAGGTCACCCGTATAGGCAATCATCGGCAGGTCGAGGTCGGTTGGAGAAATTTCGAGCGGAGGGGGCTGCGCACCGTTTTCGACCTCTCGACCCTTTACCCGCAACGACCAAGGGTTTGAGAGTTTCCACTCTTGCCCGTTCCACCGCGCAAGCGGAGCCTGGGTTATAGCACTCAGATTCGTCTCTTTTGAAAGGCTGAAGATTTTGACGCCGTGAAGCTCATGGCGGTAGCGATCGTAGCCGTTTGCGAGAATGAAAGAGTTGCCGCTACGAATCCAGGCGGGATGACCGGTAGTCGGTCCTTCTTTGTGAAGCTCGACTATTATGATGGCTTGTGCGCGGCGATTGCAGATAGGCGCTACCGTTTCGGAGATCGTGAAGTCGCATGTTGCAACGAGACCTGCGAGGACGAGTACGGGTAAGGCCATTTGTACGCGGCTCACACCCGATGCCATCCAAGCCACAATTTCGCCCGCCCGGTTCATCCTTGCGAAGCCGAACATCACCCCGACTATCGTTGCGACCGGGAGCAGCTTTGTCAGGTTTCCGGGGATTCGGAGCACCAGATACCTGAGTCCCGGGCCAATGGCATCACTGGAAGTGATCAAATACAGGCGGTCTGCGGTATCTCCGAGAAGGAAGATCAGAATGAACCCCGATACGCAAACCAAAAGCGGCGCGGCTATTGCCTCGAAGAGCAGGCGGAATCGAAGCGAAAGGGCCATGCGCGAAATCAAGAGTCCAACTGCTCTTTGGATGACAACGCCCCAAAATGTTTCGGACGAGGCGAAAAATTGACCAGCCGACCGTCCAAGTCAAACGCCTTTATAAAAAACGGCAAGACAGCGCCGCCGGAAAACACGAGATCAGGAAACGCCGCACTTAAATAGCTGCCCAACACGTTCGCACGCGCCAGCGCATCAGCCGCCTGCATCAAGAGGTAGTACAAGAAGAGAAGTCCCAAAGCTATGGCAAACCTTTCAGAACGTCCCCCGCGAATCGAGGTCATGCCTAATGTTATGCCAAGGAGGGCGAAAGGAAAAATCGCAAACGGCGTGGTCCAGCGCCGTGCCATCTCGATTTCGAGCAGGATGTCCGGCGACCCTGCGCCTCGCGCGGAAGCGATCGCGCCCCGCAATGCGCTGGTGCTCATTTCCAGCGGGGTGACCGCGAGCAACCGGGCTCGGTGTCTGGCCTCGGCCTTGAGATCATATTCGTCGAAACTTACGACACGGCGCGAGTTTTCTCCTGAGTCCTCGCTGAAAATCCAACCGTGCTTCAGGTGCACGAGGAATGTCAGTTCGTGCGGGCTGGGGACTATCAGCCCTTCACGGGCAAAAATCCAGACTGGCGCGCGCGGGTCTCGCCGATCGATGATGAAAACATTCTTCAGAGCGTCGGGAAGTTGCTCATTTCGATCGAGGTAGATGACCAAACCGTCAAGTTCGTCGTTGAAGATTTTTTCCGGCAGTGCCGCTGCCATGCGGGAGCGTGCAGCTTCGAGAAGCTCCAGACGCACGCTGGCGTTGGCGGCGGGAACCACCCGCAGTGCGAACACCATCGCCGGCGTGTAGAGGACCGCCGCTAAAAGCATCACGGGGACCGCGACGCGCCGCATGCTAAGGCCGCAGGCGGCAACAGCCACCAGCTCCGAATCACTGCCGAGTCGGCCGATGCCGAGCAGGGTTCCCAGCAAGACAGCCATAGGCAAACTCATTGCCAGCAGGCTCGGCAATATATGGACAGTCAGAGCGAGGACGGTGGCTACTGAGACCCCTTGATTGAGGATCAACCCCACCAGTGCGAGAAGGCGGGCGATGATCAACATCGAGATGACCAACAGCAGGCTCAACCCGATCGGGATAGCAATCTCGCGCGCCACGTATCGATCGAGGACCCCCGGCCGCCACTCGCGAAAGTAGAAGTCCTTCCGGATTGTGAGCATCACTGGCTACGGTTGAGTTAGGGCTCCTGCAAAATAAATACCGTTCGCGCCGTGTTACGGTGATTGGGAGAAGGACGCGGACCTGAGACCCGCAGATCGATAGCATCTCGAGTCTGTAGGCGGAAGTGGGCGACTTACGCAACGAGGCTTGCTCGCCGAAAGCACATGGGCGCCGAGGCAGCGTGAGCGGACATCATGGTGGCGCGGAATTTTAGCCTTGAACTCTGGTGCGGTTGTCGGGGGGCGATGCCGGCAATTGGGTGTCCTCGCCGCACCCAGCACCTGGTCCACCCAGTCTTGCTGAGCACAGACGTCCACGACAAAATGCTACGTGCGAAGGATCGACCAGGCGTGAGCCCGGGTTAAACTCGCAAGAATGTGGACGTGAAGTTGCCTCTTTCACCGTCACCCAAAAAAATCCTGGTGGCGGTGTTGAACTGGCTAGGTGACCTCGTCATCAGTCTCCCTGCCCTTCGCGCGATTCGCAGGTCATTTCCGGAGGCGCACATCGCGATTTTGGTCAGACGGAATCTCGCGGGCTTTTTCGACGGTTTCTCATGGATAGACGAGATTATCTCCTTCTCCGTCAGACCCGGCATGTCGGGGATAGCTGACCATCTGGCCGTGGTTCGTGCGATCCGGGCGGGGAGATTCGATCTGGCCGTTTTCTTCCCCAAAACGCGCGAATTGGCCGTGTGGGCTATGTTGGCCGGCATACCGCGGCGCGCCGGATACCTTGGGGATCTGCGCGGCCCGATGCTCACCCATAGTGTTCCGCGTCCGCCGGACGTTACTCACGGCTATCAGGTTGACCACTGGCTCGCGATGGTCCGAAACACGATTGGCGCCATCGGGGAAGCTCGAGATAATACCATTGAGCCGCAGGAACAAAACCTGCAATCTATGCGTCGCTGGTTGGACGCGCGCCGCAAACGAAGTTGTTCGCGTCTTATCGCGATTGCGCCGGGCGGCTCGTTTGGCCCCTCCAAGAGGTGGCCTCCCTCATACTTCGTACAGCTTGTCGCCGATCTGGTGGAGAATCACGAGGCTGAATGCGTACTGGTAGGAGTGTCGAGTGAGCGAGCTTTGTGCGAAGAGATCGCGGCAGCATCGCGATGCGACCCGATCATCGCGGCCGCGGAAACCGAAGTAGGGGAGCTTATCGCTCTGCTAGCGCTCTGCGACGGGTTTATAGGGAACGATTCCGGCCCAATGCATGTAGCGGCCGCACTGGGTCGGCCCACTGTAGGAATTTTCGGACCTACCGATCCTGGTCGGACGGGTGCCATGGGTCCAAAGGCGACCTTCTTGTGGGAGCGGCTTGAATGCAGTCCCTGCTTCAAGACCACTTGTCCGTTCGGTCACCAGAATTGCCTGACTCAAATTGTTCCGGCGAGGCCCGTACAGGCACTCCGCTCACTGGCGGGCTGGTGACAAGAGGTGGTTGTTTACCTTGGGGTAGTTTGGGCATCGGACCAGCCAGTATCGCGCAATCCTTGCTGCCAGAGAGCTCGCACAGTGTGTCGCGAAGGGTCGGTGCTATTCATACGATACGCCCCCCCACTCTATCACCGGATCACGATACAATGAGGCCGCGATCCAAATTCCGGCGGCGACTGCGACGAAATCGTAACAGTACGGGAATATGCCGAGACCGCGAATACGGTACCTGTGTGCAGCCGAAATT